>JAJXVC010000050.1 GCA_021782295.1 bacterium
AGTGCAAAAAACCACGTTGCGCTCGCACCGGGAATTAGCGGACTCTTGCCGCGCCCGTACAGTGCAAATGCGACGGCATTTCCCGTTATCGGAGCGAATATTAACGATCCGAAAACTGCAGCATCCGCGATTCGATTGGTGCTCGACGGCACCGATGTGACAATGCTCGCAAAACGTACCAAACACGGCATCCTCTATCTCCCGAGCGCACCGTTAGCTATGGGCAACCATGTCGCCGAAATATCGCTCGATAACGGCGCAACGATCGCCGAGCGGTGGGCCTTTACCACCACCGTCGTTGGCGCGGTCGCCACGCCGGAACCGGCGCAACCGCCGCTTCCCAGCGAACAAACTTTCCCCGAGATTCAATTTTATTCACTTGACGGCACGACGTTTTCAGCGGGCGATGCAACCGAAGTGGAGATGATCGCACCGGCCGGCGGATATGCGTACGCGCAAGCCTGTTACACCGGTTGGAGTTACCCGCTCTATTCCAACCCCGATACGCCGCAAATCTACGACGGGTGGGTGCAGCTCCCATATTACGTCGACAATCAATTCTGCCCGATTCAAGGGTATTACGTCGATGCGCGCGGCGTTCAGTATCAGGCTCCGTTCTCGATCTTCGTTACCGTCTACGGCCCCGACTACTACGGTTGGCACCATCACCACCACGATCGCGGCGGACAAGCGACGCCGTCACCGTCACCCTCGCCGACGAGCGCACCGCCGATCGGACAGCGCACGCCGCCGCCGGGGAATTGCCCGCCGGGAGAACGCTGCATTCTCGGTGGAACGCCGCCACCCGTGCCGCCGCCCTTCGACGGCGGGGTAAAGCGGCCGGCGCCGCACGCACCGGTAAACGTTACGCATCCGGTCGCCACGCATCCGCATTTCGACGGCGGAGTGAAGCGGCCGACGCCGCACCTGCCGGTACACGTTACGCATCCGGTCGTTACGCATCCGCATTTCGGAGGCGGAGCGAAGCGGCCGACGCCGCGCGCACCGGTACATATATCGCGCCCCGTACACGCGAGCCACCCGGTGCATGCATCCAACAGCGCTCATGCACCGCAACATGCAGCAACGCACCATGTGACGCATCGTACGACGCACCACGTGACGCATCACGCAACGCCGCATCCGAAGGCGACCGCCGCGCCCTAAGACGCGGGCGACGTTTACCCGACCGCCGCGATCGCCGCTGCGAGATCGATGGTGCCGCGGTAGAGCGCGCTCCCGATGATGCAGGCATCGACGGCGGGCGGAGCAGCGGCGCGGAGTTTTTGAAGATCGGCGATGCTCTGCGCTCCGCCGCTCGCGGTCACGCGCACGTCGGCCGCCGCGGCGACCTCGCGCAACGCATCGAGATCGTAGCCCTCGCCCATTCCGTCGCGGTGAATCTCCGTGAAAATGACGCGGCGTACTCCCCACCGCGCGACCCTTTGCACCAGCGCATCGCGATCGACCGGCGTACGCTCCTGCCAACCGCGAACGGCGACCTCGCGTCCCCGCGCATCGATGCCGGCGATAACTTTCTCGCCGTAACGCCCGACGATTTGCCGCGCGATGCGCTCGTCTTCGACGAAGAGCGTTCCGATGATGATCTCCGCAGCGCCGGCCTCGAAGCGCGCCGCTGCATGTTCGGCGCTGCGAATTCCGCCGCCGACCTGAATCGGAACGGAGACCGCGCGGGCGATCGCTTCCATCGCCGCGAGGTTCTCGCCCGAACCGAACGCGCCGTCGAGATCGACGACATGTAAACGTTTCGCGCCCTGCGCGACGAACGCGCGTGCCCGTGCGACCGGATCGTCGTCATAGGTGGTTTGGCGCGAGGGATCTCCCTGTTCCATGCGCACGCATTTGCCTGCGCGCAAATCGATGGCTGGAATGACGAGCATTGCTGGGCTTCCTTTCCTATTTAGTCGAGCGATGCAAGAAATGCGTCGAGAATCTTCTCTCCCGTACGTTGGCTCTTCTCGGGATGAAACTGCGTTCCCACCGCGGCGCCGCGGGCGACGACCGCTGCGAAGCGCTCTCCGTGCGTGGCCGTTGCAATACAGTCGACGCCGGGAAGCGCTCGATACGAGTGGAGGAAATAGGCGTATTCTTCCTCTCCGAGCTCGCGAAGGACGGGGTGGGCATGGCTCGGCTCCAACCGGTTCCAGCCCATATGCGGCAGTCGCACGTCGCCTTCGAAACGCCCGACCTCCCCGCGAAAGATTCCGAGCCCCCGCGCGCCACCGAACTCGCTCGACCCCTCGAAGAGTACCTGCATGCCGACGCAGATCCCAAAGTAGGGCCGACCGCGCTCGATACGTTCGTAGATCGCGCTATCGAGACGACGTTCGCGCAAGGCATCCATCGTCGCGACGAACGCTCCGTCACCCGGGAAAAATGCGGCATCAGCCTGCAACACGGCATCCCGGTCGTCGGTGACGATCGGCTCGATGCCGCGCCTACGGAGTGCCCCAACCAACGAACCGATATTTCCGCCGCCGTAGTCGATCGCAACGATTCGGCGCGATTGCATTATTCCAGCAGCCCTTTGGTCGACGCAACGTCATCGCCGTCGATTTTTTTCGCCGCGGCGAATGCTCGCGCGAATGCCTTGAATGTTGCCTCGCAGAGATGGTGGGACACATGTCCGTGCATGGCGATAAGGTGGACGGTTATACGCGCATGGTCGGCAAGCGCGCGGAAAAATTCTCCGACCATCTCCGTCGGCATTGCCCCGAGATCGTTCCGCAAAAAATCTACGCGAAAGTTGAGATACGAGCGCCCGGAGATATCGATGCTCGCTGCGATTAAGGCATCGTCGAGCGGCAACAGAATCGAACCGAAACGCGCGATTCCACGTTTTTCACCAAGCGCTTCGTAGAAGGCTTTGCCGAGCGCGATGCCCACGTCTTCGATGAGGTGATGGTTGTCCATCCCGTCACCGCGTGCGCGCAATTTCATTCCGATTCCGCCGTGCAGCGCAAGTGCGTGCAGCATGTGGTCGAAGAAATCGACGCCCGTGTCGATAGAAATTTCACCGCCGTCGAGATCGACTTCCAGATCGATCTCGGTCTCGTTGGTCGCTCGTTTCAGCCGCGCAGTGCGCGCCGGAGCGCTCATCGCATTAGTGCGCGGTCGTCGGTCGCGAACCGATCGGCACGAACGGTCCCGGCGGTGGGCCCTCGTACGTCGCCTGCGGACGAATCAGACGGTTATCGCCGAGTTGTTCGAGAATGTGTGCGCTCCACCCCGCGATGCGCCCGCATGCGAACATGCAGGTGAATTCATCGCCCGGCATACCGAGATCGGCGAGCAACGGCGCGGTATAGAAATCGACGTTCGCGTAGATGCTCTTATCGGGTTTGGTCTCTTTGAGTACTTTGTTGCTCGCCTCTTCTAACGAACGCGCAATCTCATACCAGCGAGAGTCCCCACGATAGGCCGAGAGCTCCTTCGCTTTTGCCTCGAGATGGCGGGCCCGCGGATCGCGAACGCGATATTCGCGATGTCCCATACCCATAATGCGTTCGCCGCGTCCCAACGCGTCGCGAACGTAAATTTCCGCGCGGTCGGGTGAGCCGACCGAAAGCAGCGTATTGAACGCCGCGCTGGCCGCTCCACCATGTAGATCTCCCTCGAGGGTGGCAAGTGCAGCGGTAACGGCGGCATAGATATCGGCACGGGTCGATGCAGTAACGCGCGCAGAGAACGTCGACGCGTTATACGAATGATCGGCAAGCAGGACGAGATAGGTATCGAGCGCTTTCGCCTCGATCTCCGCCGGCATTTTTCCGGTACGCATATAGAGAAAGTTCGCGGCTTGCGAAAGATCGTTACGCGGCTCGATCGGGTCGAGGTCGCGGCGGATGCGATCCCATGCGGCGAGGATCGTCGGCATTTTTGCGATGAGTTCGATCGCCGTGTGGACGTCGGAGACATGTTCGCCGATGCGATTGACCGGCGAGAAGAGTGCAAGGCCGCTTGCGACTGTGCGCAGGACATCCATCGGCCACGCCGTCTTCGGCGAACGACGCATTCCATCGACCAAGGGTTCGGGCAGCATGCGCCGCGTCCCGATCTCGCGTTTAAGATGTTCGAGTTCCTCCGCGTTGGGAAGATGTCCGAACAAAAGGAGATGCACGACCTCTTCAAAGGTAGCGTTCGGCGCGAGGTCGTCGATATCGTAGCCGCGGTAGGTGAGGCGACCGATCTTTCCCTCAACGTTCGAGAGCAAGGTGCTTCCAACGACGACGCCTTCAAGGCCGCGGTCGACAATCAAACCCGTACTGGACACGATACCTCCGGTCGATATCTTAACGATAGAATCTTTCGGGGAGACTCTTCTTTCCCCGGCATGCAGGTTCCCATGCGAAGCGACGTCCCTGTTGCGACCAACGTCGCATTTATCGAAAGCGGAACGCTACGCCGCGTTGCGACGCCTTCCCCGGGCGAGCGCATAACCGACGATTCGCTCCACCAGCGCTTCGAACCCAATCCCCACCGCGGCTGCTGCATCGGGCAGAAGCGAGGTGGTCGTCAGACCGGGCAATGCGTTGATCTCCAATAAGAAGGGGCGGTTTTGTTCGTTCACGATGAAATCGGTTCGCGAATAGTCACGCATTCCCAAGAGCCGATGCGCGGAGAGCGCGAGCATCTGCATGCGGGAAGCCAGGTCGGCGTCGATTTTCGCAGGCGCAATATGCGTGCTACCGCCCGGTTCGTATTTTGCATCGGTGGAATAGAAACCGTCGCGATTGGCGACGATCTCCACCACCGGGAGCGCCTCTTCCCCAAGCACCGCACATGTAAACTCGCGTCCGGCGATAAATTCTTCGGCAAGCACGCACCCATAGTTGTGCGATAGCTCGATCACCGCTGCGCTCCACTGTTCGTGCGTTCGAACGATACGAACGCCGATCGAGGAGCCCTCGTAACGCGGTTTCACAACCAACGGAAGATCGAGCGAGCCGGGCAACAGCGGCAACGCCCCACCGTCGAGATCGAAGTAGTCCCATGCCGCGGTGGGCAGGCCTTCTGCAGCAAAGAGTTTTTTCACGAGATGTTTATCCATCGCGAGCGCGCAAGCGGCGATTCCGCTGCCGGTATATGCAACGTCGAGATGTTCGAGTACGCCTTGCATCTCGCCGTCCTCGCCGCCCGTCCCGTGGAGTGCGTTGAAGACGACATCGGGCGCAATGGTACGGACGGCATCGATAAAGCGTTCGTCGTAGTCGATGGAATGAACGTCGTAGCCGAGCGTTGCCAGCGCTTGTGCGACCGGCGTGCCGCTCGCGATGGAGATCTCGCGCTCGGAACTTTTTCCGCCCATTACCACGGCTATGCGCGCTTTACGCAACTCGGCCATTGCCTCCATCCCACTGCCGATCGATAAAAACTCCCACGAGATGCACCTCCAACTCCAACCCAATACCGAATCGTTCGAAGACCGCACGTCGAACGCGCGCGAGGAGCGTTGCGACGTCGCAGGCACTCGCCGCTCCGAGATTATTAATAAAGTTCGCGTGGAGCGGTGAAACTTCCGCATCGCCCTCGCGCCAACCCTTCGCCCCAACGGCTTCAATCAGCCGTGCGGCTTTCTCGCCTTCCGGATTGCGAAAGCATGACCCTGCGTTCGGCAGCGCAATTGGTTGGGTTTGTTTGCGGCGGACGAGGCGCGCCTGCATCTCCTCGCGTACGCTCTGTGCATCGCCGCGCACAAACGCGAGTTCGGCCCCCACCACAACCGCGTCGCGTGCAAGGTTGGTATGTCGATAAAAATAGCGAATATCGACCGAGTGCGGAGCCGGCCGACTCGGCGATTGCACGCGCACGTCGCTGATAAAATCGCCCATCTCGCGGTCGGTTCCGGCATTCATCCGTAGCGAGCCGCCGAGCGTCCCGGGAATGCCCGCCAAAGACGCGATGCCGACGGCACCGGCACTCGCCGCTCGCGCGGTAATTGCGGCCATCGAGGCGGAAGCGCCGGCAACCACGCGCACCGTATCGTCGCTCGCGCGCACGTCGACACGCGCAAACTCGCCGCCCAAGCGCAGCACGATTCCGCGCATACCACCATCGCCGACAAGCAAGTTGCTGCCGCTGCCCAGGACGAACCAGGGCAATCGACGTCGTACGCAGTGGGTGAGGACCGCGGCGAGCTCGTTTTCGCGCTCGAGTTGCACGAAGGCATCGGCCGGGCCGCCGATCTTCCACGACGTGTACGCTGCGAGCGGTTCACCGAACGTAACGCGGTCGCTCAGCAATTCCTGCAGCATCGCGCGATCGTCGTCGTCAAGCAACGATTTCATGCTCGCCGTCGTGGTGAGGCTCACCGCAGTGCGGCCGCCGGCATCGCACGCGCGGCAAGCCGCGCAGCGCTGCGCGTGATCGAACCCGCGCCCAACATTAAAACAAGGGTTCCAGGCAGCGATTCTTCTTCGATACGTTCGACGAGCTCTTCGACGCGCGCGACGTAGCGGACATCGACACCGCTTTCGCTGAGCCGCTCGCCGATCGAGCGTTCGCTGATGCCGGGGATCGGCGCTTCGGATGCGGCATAGATCGGCGCGAGGTAGACGCGGTCGGCACCGCGCAACGCATCGGCGAATTCACGCGCAAGATATCCGGTTCGCGAATAACGATGCGGCTGAAATGCGACGACGAGCGGCCCTGAATGATAGTTGCGCGCCGCCGCAATCGTCGCCCGCACTGCAGTCGGGTGATGTGCGTAATCGTCGACGACGGTAAGGCGCTGCCCGCGCGCAAGAATATCGAAGCGGCGACGGACACCGCGAAAATCGCGTAGGCCGGCAACGATCGCGGAGAACGGTACGCCAACCTCACCGGCGACGGCAATTGCTGCAAGCGCGTTGAACATATTGATCGCTCCCGGCACATTGAGCGTCACGGTACCGCGCCGTTCGCCGTTGACAACGAGATCGAACTGCGTGCTCAAGCCTGCGAACACCACATTTGCGGCGGTGACATCGGCGCGCGCGCTCGTACCGAATGTTACCGTACGTGCCGCGCGCGGCAATTCTGCAAGCGAGGCCGAATTGGCGTTATCGATTCCCACGATCGCCGCCCCATCGGCCGGCAGACGACCGAGAAATTCACCGAAAGCATCGATAAGGCGCGGCAATTCGTCGTCGGAGTTGAGGTGATCATTTTCGATATTGTTCACCGCGGCGATGCGCGGCTGCAATAACGCAAACGATCCGTCGGATTCGTCAGCTTCACAGACGAACCACGGCGCCGTTCCGTCGACGGCGTTGCGTCCCAATTGCGGATCGATTCCACCGAGCACCAATCCCGCGTCGATATCGGCGGCTCGTAAAATTGCGTGGAGCATCGCCGTCGTCGTCGTTTTTCCATGCGTCCCGCAAATTGCGATGCCGTCGCGACCGCTTGAGAGGCGAGCGAGCAATTCTCCGCGATGCACCACAGGAATCTTTCGACGGCGCGCTTCGCAAAATTCCGGATTATCGCGATCGATCGCCGAACTGACGATCACTTCTTCCGCATCGCCGATAAAAGCGGCATCATGTCCGACGTACACGCGCGCGCCCTCTGCGCGGAGTTCTTCGAGCAGATCGCTGTCGTTGACATCGGAACCGGCGACGCTCTCACCGCGCGCAAGCAGAATGCGCGCGAGCGCGCTCATTCCGATTCCACCAATGCCGATAAAGTGTCGGCGCACGCTGCGGGTCACGTTGGGGTATTTCGCCCCACGAGCGCTGCTATCCGTGCAAGAATCACCGCCGTTGGGTCGGGGGTGCGAAAAGTCGCAATTGCCGCGCGCAGCCGCGCCAGCGCTGCGGGTTCGCAGAGCTGCGCAAGGAGCGCGCCGAGCGACTCGGCGTCGAGCCGTTCGTCGGAGATCGAGATGGCGGCACCGGCCTCCTCGAGCGCGCGGGCATTCTCGCTCTGGTGATCCTCGGCGGCATAGGGGTAGGGCACCAAAATCGCCGGCAACCCGAGCGCGATCAGTTCGGCGAGCGTCGAGGCCCCCGCGCGGGCGAGTACCAAGTCGGCGGCGGCGAACGCATCGGCGGGATCGTCGAGGTAGGGGCGGATGCCGCCGCTCTGCGCACCCGGAAGCCGCGAGCGCACGCGTTCGTACTCGCGCTCGCCCGTGAGGTGCAGCACCTGCCACCCCGCCGGGAGCCTTCCCTCCGCGATCGCACCGACGAGCGCATCGTTGAGCGAACGCGCCCCCTGGCTGCCCCCCATCGCCAGAAGCGTGCGGCGCTGCGGGTCGAGGCCGAGCCGTGCGATCGCCTCGGAGCGCGGCGGCAATGCGCGTAGCGCACCGCGAATCGGCACCCCGGTACAGACGTACCGATCGGCGAAGCGTGGATCTCCCTGCGGCAACGCTCCCCACACCTCGTCGACGAACGGCGCGAGCAGACGATTGGTAAGCCCGGGGCGCGCATTGGGTTCAAGCAGCGCGATGCGCGTTTGCAAAAGCGCGAGCGCTCGCAGCCCCCGAGCCGCGACGACGAGCGGAAAGCAGACGTAGCCGCCGGTCGCGACGATCATCTCGGGACGCTCGCGCAGTAACACGCCGAGCGATTGCAGTACGCCCCACCCGTTGGCGATGCTCGTTCCGAGCAGCGCGAAAACGTTGTCGCGGCGCAGCGGTCGCGCGGTAACGCGATGGAGCGGATAGCCCGCTTGCGGAACCAGACGCGCTTCAAGTCGATCGGCGGTGCCGACGAAAGAGATTCGCGTAGCAGCTCCGTCGCGTTCTCGCAGCGCATCGGCAATCGCGATCGCCGGATAGACATGTCCGCCCGTGCCTCCTCCGGCGAAGAGGATGCGCATGCGCTAACTTCCTATGCGGCGACGGCGCCCGACGTTGGCGATCAATGCGACTGCGACGAGATCGACGACTAATGCACTGCCGCCGAAGGAGATGAACGGCAACGGAACGCCGGTCACCGGCCACGACGATGTGACCACGCCGATATTGATGAAGGCTTGCACGACGATGAGCGCGGTGCAGCCCAGGGCGAGAAAGTACCCGAAGCGATCTTCGGCGCGCATCGCGATCTTCACCGCTCGCGTGGCAAAGACGATAAAGAGCGCCACGACCGTGAGCGTGCCGATCAATCCCAGTTCTTCACCGACGATCGAGAAAATAAAGTCGGTGTATTGCTCCGGGAGATAGAAATATTTTTCACGCGAGGCGCCTAGGCCGACACCCCACCAGCCGCCCGAGCCCAACGCGTAGAGCGACTGCACGATGTGGAAGCCGTAATTCAGCGGGTCTTTCCAGGGGTTTAAAAACGCGAGAATGCGTTCGCGTTGATACGAGTGCGCGAAGATCGAATAGGCGATGGCGGGAATGGTAAAGGCAAGCCCACCTAACAAATGCGGGATCCGCGCTCCGGCGACGAAGAGCATCACGATACCGATGGCAACGATGATGCTTGCCGTGCCCATATCGGGTTCTCGTTGAATGAGCAGTGCGACCACGAAGGTCACAATGAGCATCGGCACCGTACCGTGTACGAATGAGAGGATGCGTTCGCCCATATCCGCGAGCCGCACCGCGAGGAAGAGTACCAACGTCAGCTTGGCAAATTCCGATGGTTGAATACTCAGCGAAGAGAACCCCAACCAACGGCGCGAGCCGTTCACGCTTGCGCCGAGATGCGGCACGAGTACCGCAAAAAGCGCGAGCGTCGTTACGATAAACAGGATCGGAGCGTATCGACGCAATTGCGTATAATCGATCCGAAAAGCGATCCACGCGGCAACCAAGCCCAAGCCCAGCCACATTAACTGACGTTTGAAAAAATATGCGACGTCGTGATGGACGGCATACGCCGTCGTGCTCGATGCCGAGAAGACCATCACCATGCCGATAGCAACCAGACACGCGACGCTGATAAATAAAATCGCATCCGGCGGAGCGCTTTCAAAGGCACGGGGAACGCGGCGTTCCGGTTTTCGCGAGAGGCGCGGCGGCGATGCTACGCGCGCGGCGTTACGCACGGCTGCCTCCTTCGAGCGCGCGAACCGCGGTTGCAAATTCCTCGCCGCGATGTTCGGCGGAGCGGAACATATCGAAAGAGGCGCAGGCCGGCGATAGCAGGACGACATCGCCTTCGTGGGCGAGTTCGCTCGCGCGCACCACCGCTTCGGCCATCGTCGAAGGGCGCTCGCTCGGAACGCGCCCCGCAAGCGCACTCCGAAGTTCCTCTGCCGCTTCACCGATCGTCAACACCGCGCGCGCGTGCTTCGCCAACGCATCGCCGAGAGCGCTGAACTCCGTCCCCTTGGCGCGGCCGCCGACGATTGCGACGATCGGTTGCGAGAAGCTCTCCAGCGCTGCAATCGTCGCTTCCGGATTGGTCGCCTTCGAATCATCGACATAGCGAACCCCACCGATCTCCGCG
>JAJXVC010000051.1 GCA_021782295.1 bacterium
ACGCTCGCATCGACGTCGACCTCGGTCTCTCCGTAGAAGCGCTGCCCGACGAGCAGCGCCCACGGAAAGACGGCGACCTCCACGGCGACGTCGCCGGGATTATAGAGCGTGAGATCGACGACGAATGAGACGCTGCGATCGAACTTCGGCCCGTGCGGAACGTAGAACGCTTCGGTGACGTGAATTTGCTCGCCTAAGGTGAACTCCGAAAGTTGCGCGTACGGAAGGAACGTAAACGTGCGCTCGATTTCATGCGGGAAATACGTAACGCCGGCATCGCGCAAACGGTAGGCGATTTGGTGCGTTCCGAAAATAATGCGATCGCTATCGGCATCCCAGAGACCGCGCACACCGGCTTTCGCAGTCGACTGGGCGTACGACTTGAAGTTGCCGAGCAAGAGACCGTATGGAGTCTCGCGTTCGTGCATGACATAGGCGCAGAACTCGTTCCGCTGGGCATCATAACTCGAGCGCATAGCGCCTCTATTCGCCCAGGAAGCCCGCGCTCTTTCGACAATCGTCAACTCCGACGATGAATCGCTCGCTGCTTCAGGCTCCGGCTAAAGTCAATCTTACCCTCGAGGTGCTCGGTAGACGCCCCGACGGCTACCACGCGCTCCGCTCGCTCATGGTGCCGGTCGACCTCTACGACGAGATCGAGATCGAAGCTGCGGAGGGATTGCAGTTCACATGCGACGAGCCAACGCTCGCCGCCGACGATAATCTCGTTCTACGCGCGGCGCGCGCGATCGGTCTGCGCGATCTTCGCATCGCGTTGCGAAAGCGCATTCCCGTGCAGGCAGGGCTTGGCGGCGGCTCGAGCGATGCCGCCGCACTCTTGCTCGCGGCGCGAGCGGGGCTATTCGGCGCACTCCCCGCGTGGGAGGATCTCGCCACCGCGCGTTCCCTCGGCTCCGATCTCCCCTTTTTCCTCGCCGAGGGTGCGGCGCTCGTCGAAGGAACCGGCGAGCGCGTGACCCCGGCGGGAGCGATGCCGGCTTGGGCGACCCTCATTGTCAAACCCCCGGTCGCGATCTCCACCGCCGAGGCTTTCCGGAGACTCGACGAGCGCGAACGCCCGCAGCGACCGCGGGGTGAGAGCCTCGGGCTGCGAGCGCTCGCTGCGCTCCAGAGCGGTGCGTTCGACGAACTCACGCACCTGCTGCACAATGATTTTCACGACGACGCACTCGCTCGGTACGCCGAGATCGCAAGGGCCGCGGCGGCGATCGAAGCGGCGGGCCCGTCGCGCGCGCTCCTCTCCGGTTCGGGTTCGAGCCTCTTCGCGCTCTACGAGCGCTCCGCGGATGCAGTCGCGGCGGCCGACCGCATTGCGCTGCCGCCGGAGTATCGCCGCTTCGTCGCTGCATTTCGCTCCGACCGCGCCTGGCGGGGAGTCTCGGCGTGAGGTGCGTCGTTCTTGCCGGCGGGCCGCACGACGCGATTGCCGCCTTGACACCGGACGCGCCGAACAAGGCCTTCGCACTCGTCGGCGGCCGCACGCTGCTGGAACGCACGCTTGCACCCTTGCGGGCCTCGGCAGCGGTCGCAACGATCCGCGTCGTCGCTCCGCAAAGTGCACGCGGACATGCCGCACTCGCCCTCGCCGACGAGATCGTTCCCGACGGCGCGAAAATTCGCGATTCGTTGCGCTCCGGGCTCGCGGGGCTTCCGCCCGACGAAATCGTCGCCGTCTGGACGAGCGACCTTCCGATGCTCTCGGTTGCCGTCGTCGATGATTTTATCGCACGCGCGATCGAGACCGATGCCGATATCGGCTATGGATGCGTCGAGTACGGCGTGCACGTGCAACGCTTTCCGGAGGTTCCGCATACATGGGCGCGGATGCGCGAGGGGCGTTACTGCGGCGGCGGCGCCATCGCCATCAAACCACGCGCGCTGGCACGGCTCGATGCCTTCATCGAACGACTCGGTGCGGCACGTAAATCTCCGTTGCGTCTCGCCGGGCTCTTCGGTTGGGGTTTGCTTGCGCGATATGCGATCGGGCAACTCAGTATCGAACGCGCAGCGATGCGGGCGAGTACGATCGTCGGCGCTTCGGTACGAGCGATCCCCTCGCCGTTTCCGGAGTTCGCCGTAAACGTCGACCGCCTTAGCGACGTTGCACTGGCGGAACGACTTCTGGGCTCCGCCAACGTCTGAAGAGTTCGTTGGGAATGCCGAATTGGTCGAGCACCTTCCCGACGGTGTGCGCGACGATATCATCGACGCTGCGAGGATTCGCGTAAAGCGCTGGAATCGGCGGAAGAATCGTCGCACCGATCTCGGCGAGTTGCGCGAGCGTGCGCAGGTGCCCAAGATGCAACGGCGTCTCGCGAACGACGAGTACGACGCGCCGACGCTCTTTTAGGCAGACGTCGGCGGCGCGCGCGAGCAAATTATCGTTGAGCGAGTAGGCAATTGCGCTTGCGCTCTTCATCGAACAGGGCACGACCATCATGCCGTCGGTGAGAAACGAACCGCTCGATATCGCCGCGGCAAGATCGTCGTCGCGATAGACGACATCGGCGAGTGCGTGAAAATCTTCAGCGGTAAGATCGGTCTCCAGTTCGATCGTTCGCCGAGCAGCAGAGCTCAGCACCAGGTGCGTCTCGACGCCGCCGATCGCGCGAAGCGCCTGTAACGCCATATACCCATACGCGCTTCCGCTTGCGCCGCTGATGCCGACGATGATTCGTTTCATGAGAGAAGACCTCACTTTTTAGCGCGACTTCGCGGAAGGGGACGAAGCCTCTTCCTGAAACCATAGGGCGACGTGAAGTTTGCAATGCTCCGCCCGACGATCGCGCAGGACGCGCTCGCGTGGTCGCACCGTGGTGACCGGGGCGCGCTCGAACGACTGCTTCTCGCCTATCCGGCGATCTCGTCGATCTCCGCCGCCGCTGCGATTGCGGGGGCACGAGCGAGCCGCTCTTCGCTCGCCGAGCTCTCCGCCATCGCGATACCGCGCGAACCGCTCGAGCGCGACTCCTTCTTCCGCTGGCAGGCGGCGGCGCGGGAGGCGCGGGCGCGCCATGAAGCCCTGCCGCTGCAAGATCTTCTCGCATCGCCGCCTCCTCGCACCCCCGCCGCTGACGCGCACCTGCGCGAGGAGATCGCCCCGGCGAGCGCGTGCAGCCCCGAGCCGCCCCAGCCCGTTCCGACGCCGAACCGCCCCTTCAGCGCCTCGGCGCTCAATATGTTCGTCGATTGCCGTCGGCGCTGGTTCTATCGCTATGTTTGCGACCCCATCGACGAGCCGAACTCCGCAGCTGCGAGTTACGGCACGGCATTTCACGCCGCTCTCGAAAGTTTCCACTCCGAATTCACCCGTCCGTCGGAGTCCCTGCGCGCCGAGATGCAAGAGCGACTCGATACGCTGCTCGTCGAAGCATTCGAACGAGCGCGGCCGACCTTCGATACCGTCGTCGAGGTCGAGTTGCAAAAAGAACGGGCGCGCCGCACCGCTCCTCGATATATCGATTGGCTCTGCGAACGCGCGATGCAGATGCCCTTTGAAGTCGTCGGTGTCGAACGGCGCGTCTCGCCGACGATCGGCGAGCGGCAGTTTATCGGCTTCATCGACCGCATCGACCGCTTCGACGGCGACGGGAGCCTTGCCGTCATCGACTATAAGACCGGATCGATCGCCGAGAGCGCCAAAGAGTATCGCGAGCGCGTTCGACGATTCGAGGACTTTCAGTTACCCTTTTATTATTGGTCGCAACAACTCACCGGCGAGAGCGTTTCACGCCTTGCGTTGATTCCGCTGAAAGATTCGACCATTCCGGTCACCCCGATCGAACTCGAGGTTGTTTCCGCGGGGGCCCCGCTTCGAGATAACGGCGCACGCGGCACGATCTCGATCGCCGATCTCGAACGCGCGCGCGACCGCATGGTCGAGCTCGGCACGGAGATTCGCGATGCTCGCATCGCCCACTTCGATGCCAGCGCCGACCCCGATTCTTGTGCGTATTGCGTCTATACGCTCGCTTGCAGGGCTCGCCCACAACCCGAAGCGGAGCGTTTTTCGCGATGAGCGAGATGTTCGTCGTGCGCGCGGGGGCGCGGAGCGGAAAAACCACGCGCCTCCTCGCGCACGCACTCGAGGCCGCCGAGCGCACGCGGGTCCTCGTGCTCGGTATCGGGAGCAACAGCACCGCGAATCTGCGTTCGCTTCTCTCCGCCGACGCAGCAAGAGCCGTGACGGTCGCCGAGATCGGCGAGTTCGCCGGCGACATTGCGCGCTTTGCAGATCCCGCACTGCGCTGCATCGACGAAGCCTCGGCGTACCGACTCTACGAACGTGCCGCCGAAGAGCTTTTCGCGGGCACCTGGCCGCCCGCCGAAGCGAGAATCGACGTCGAGGTCGCGGAGCTTCGTTCCCCGGAGCGCTTTCTCGAACACGCACAGCACCTTATCGAACGCCTGCGACGCGCCGCGATTGCACCTCGAGAGGTTGTCGAACGCGCGGCGAAGGGTGCCGCCGCCTTTTACGCACATCCGCCGAACCTGGGCTCTCCATCGCTGCTTGCCTATCTCAACGATACGGCACGCGGTTCGCTCGAAGTCGATACCGCGGAGTTGCTCCGACAGCATCGGCGCGAAATAGATCTTGCAAAGATCGTTGCCGAACTCTACGCGCGTTTTGAAGCATCGCTCGAGAACGAACATCTCGCCGATCGTTGTGCGGTATTCTCGCTTGCGACGGCTTGGTTGCGGAGCAATCCCGCGCCGGAGCAACGCGCCGCGTTCGCTTTCGATGCGGTCTTCGTCGACGACGCCGAGCATTGCGACGAGCGGATGCACGATTTTCTTGCCGCTCTCACCCTCGATGAATCCGCTCGTTTGATTCTGACTTGCGATGATGACGGCGCTCACCGACCCATGCAGGGTGCCCGCATCGAGCGCCTCGCCGAGGCGGAGAGCGAGCATCTTACCGAGATCGTTCGCAGCGAGGTGCGCCCGACGGTCGAGCGCGCTCCCGATCGCGAACGTGAGGCGCAGCGCGTTGCCGCATGGATCGACGAACGCATCGCCGCGGGTACGCCCCCGCAGGAATGCGCGATTCTCTTACGCGACCTCGACGACGGGGCGCGTTTCGAGCAAGCATTGCACGAGCGAAATATCGCCACGGCTCGTGCAGGACGATGCAATCTCTTCCGTATGCCGGAGATTCTCGACGCATTCGCTCTACTCTGTTGGGTCGCCGACCCATACGCAAACGACGCCCTGTTGCGCCTGCTCGAAAGCCCACGCCTCGCGCTCGCCGACGCGAGCATCGCGCTCCTTTGCGGCAAGGCGGCGAGCGACCAGCGCTCGCTCTTTATCGATGCCGAGCGCACGAACGACGACCCTCGCCCAAAAGCGCTGCGCCTCGGCGATAACGTATTATCGGGCGCGGTCGATCCGTTGCTCGGCGAGGTGGCTCGCGAACGCGTTGCATGGTTGCGCGCGTTCCACGCCCGCAGCCGCGAATTCGTAACGCACGCGCCGTTGCTCGAGGCAATCGACCGAATTTGGGCCGAAGGACTCGCGCCATCCGTCCCGGAGAGCGCGGCGCACGAACGATCGCGAACGATCCATCTCGAAGCCTTCCGTGCGCGCATTGCGGATTGCGATGCGGAGGATGGTATCGCCGCGCTTTTCTCGCTCTGCGAACATCTGCACGATGTTGCCGAACGCGAACGAACCGAGATCGCATATCGCCGTCGAGAAGGCATCGTGACGATCGCCGCGATCGAAGCAGCGGTCGGAATATCTTTTGATTCCGTCGCCGTACCCGGTTTGCAAGCAGGCGCGTTTCCGGCCTACTATGTACCGCCCGCCTTTCTCTTCACGCCGAGCTACGGGCTCGCGGCACGCGACAATGCGGGCGGCGAAAAAAGTTCGCGCGCGGCAAAACACGCCTACATGAATTACCGCTATAAATTGCGCGAGCGTCATATCGAGCAGGAGCGCCGTCTCTTTGCGTTCGCCCGCTCGCGCGCGAACGCTGCGCTCCTGCTGACCGCTTCGGGGCGCCCGACGCGCGGAGTCAACACGCCGGAGTTCCTCGAGGAGTTCCGACGTTGACGCTCGCGCTTCGCTCCATCGACGCAGAGAGTTATTCGCGGATCGTGCTTCCGCTCACCGCGCCCCTTTGGGCCGCCGGTCGCGATTTCGAGAGCTACGCGCGCCATACGCTCGAATTAGCTCGAAGCGGCTATGGACGAAATCACTATTCGACGATCGGGCTCTACGACGGCACTCTCCTCTGCGCGACTTGCAAGTGCTACGAGCGAGAGGTTCGCGTCGGCGAACGAACGTTGAAGGCGCTCGGAATCGGCGCGGTCTTTACGCCCACCGAATTACGGGGGCGCGGATACGGTAGCGCGATGCTGGCAGCGCTCATGGACAGAGAGCATGCGGCGGGAAGCGATGCGCTCTACCTTTTCAGCGATATTGCGCCGGCATTTTACGAAGCGTTGGGCTTCGTCGCGTTTCCATCGCGCGTTTTTTCGCTTCGTTCGGACGACCTACCCCATGCCAGGATGAGTATTAAACAGGCGACCCCCGAGGATCGTGCGGCAATTCGCCGGTTATTTTCGCGGCACGAACGCTCGCGCCCGTGGAGTTTCAAGCGGACGCCGCTCTTTTGGGAGTGGCTCTACCTCCGTACGCGACACGGATCGGAGCATCCCGGCGACGACGCGCTGACCTTCGTCCTCCGCGAAGGTAGCCGTGTCGATGCGTATGTTACCGGCGTCCGCAGCGCGGCGCACGATTCATTCATCGTCGACGAACTCGGTATTCGCGACGAACGCGAGCGGGATCTCACCGCTCCGTTCTTGCGTTCGGCGGCGGGCGACTTGCGCCGCATCGTCGGCTGGCTCCCTCCCGAACCGATCCGACGCATGCTCCCGCGCGGGAGCATACGTCGCCGCAAAGACGCGATCTTCATGGTCGCGCCGCTCACACGAGCGGGGCACCTATGGGTGCGCTCATCGAGCGGCACGGGCATCGGCGATGCGGTCTGGAGTACCGACCACATTTAGCGATTCCAAAGCGATAGTTGCGTCGATGGGCTCTCGCCGAGTGCCGCGACGCGCGTTCCCAACAGACGGATCGGCGCCCCATCGATCTGCGCGCGCTCCAGACAACTTCGCGCAGCGTGAAAGATCGCTTTCGCCGACTGCGTCGGTTCGCGCAGGCTCGTCTGACGCACGCGTAACGAAAAATCGGCGAATTTCACTTTGATCCCGACGGTACGCGCCCAAAGATTCTTTCGTCGAAGATCCTCGGCGAGTTCGCGCGCCTGAACCAACAGGAGGTCGCGCAATCGGGTTGCGTCACTCACGTCGTACTCGAAGGTCTCTTCGGTGGAGATCGATTTCGTCTCGCTCGCGTCGCTGACGCTCCGCCGGTCGATACCCATCGCAAAATCGCGCATGCGTTCCCACGAGGAGCCGAAGAGCTCGATCAGCGTCGATTCATCGAGCGTGAGAATATCGGCGATTGCGGCGATGCCGCGTTCGTTTAAGCGCGCCTGCGTTTTCGGCCCGACACCCCAGAGCCGACCGACCGAGAGCGGCGCGAGGAAGAGGCGCTCTTCGCCGGGTTCGACGGCGAGAAGGCCGTCGGGTTTCGCGAGATCCGAGGCGATCTTTGCGATCATTTTCCCGCTTGCAAGCCCCGCACTCATCGTGAGCCCGCGCTCGCGAAAGACCTCGGCGCGAAATTGCGCAACGAGCAGTTTCGCATCCTCGAACGGGATCTCACCGAGGTCGAGAAAGGCTTCATCGTGCGAGAGCGGTTCGAGAATGTGGCCGCGGGAGCGCAGGATCGCAAAGATCTCTTTTGATTCGGCACGATAGCGCTCCATCGTCGGCGGCACGACGATGAGTTCGGCGCAACGTTCGAGTGCTTGGTGGAGCGGCATCGCCGAGCGAATACCGAACGGACGCGCCTCATACGAGGCCGTCAGCACTACCGAGCGTCGATGCGAACCGGCAACGACGAGCGGACGCCCGCGCAATTCCGGGCGATCCCGGACGGCGACGCTTGCGTAGAAGGCATCGACGTCGAGATGCGCGATCGGCACGGGGCCTTAGGCGGCCTCTCCGTACAAGCGCAGGATCGTCGCCATGTTGCGGACATCGTCGGCATCTTCGCCCGGCGTTTCGAGAATCGCAATCTTCTCTCGCAACTCGGCGACGCCGAGCAGCGCCCGAAACCCATTTTCCCCGATTGCGCCCTCGCCGATGTGCCAATGTCGGTCGCGATTCCCTCCCAGCGGAATCTGCGTGTCGTTGAGATGGAACATGCGCAATCGATCGAAACCGATCGTCCGATCGATCGTCTCGACAAAGCGTGCTACATCATCTTTCGTATCGATCTTATATCCGGCCGCCCATGCATGTGCGGTGTCGATACAGATGCCCAGTTGCGGGTGATCGACAGCGCGTAAGAACGCACCGAGTTCGTCGAGCGTGCCGCCGGCAAGCGCACCGGCGCCCGCAGAATTTTCGAGCACGAGGCTCACCGAGGGTGAAATCTCGGAAAGCGCCTCTTGCAGCGCCGCGACAATTCCGGCGAATCCCGCCTCACGATCGCGCTTTCCATACGAACCGAGGTGCGTGTTGACCAACGCGATGCCCGCCAGCGCGGCGACGTGCAGGTCGTGCTTGAGGAGATTTAACGAACCGCTGAAAATCCGTGGGTCTTCGCTGGCGAGATTGATGAGGTAGGGTGTATGCGTGACCGCGGGGTCCAGGTTACCGCGCGCCCGCAGCGCCGCAAAGGTTGCGAGTGCTTCGACCTTCGGAGTCGCCTGCCGGTATGCGCGCGGATTGCTTGTAAATACCTGCATCGTTGTGCAGCCCAGCGCTACCGAGCGATTTACGGCCGCCTCATACCCGTCGGCAAGCCGCATGTGCATACCGAATCGCATACTATTTCTCTTTACGCGCGAGATAGAGATACTGCATGTAGGCATGCTGAAAGCTGCCGATATCGGGACCGAACTGCTCCTTGAACAGACGTTCCAACGTCGCGACGTAGCGACGAACCTGGTCCTCGGCGACGCCGGCATGCTCTAAACGAACGCGCTCTTCGGCTACAAATGCGGCGCGCGTCGTTACGAGGCGCCATTGAAGCACACGCAAGGTCTGGCCCACGAACGGAGCTGCATAGAATTCACGAAATCCACCGACGAGCGTCCCGGTCAGCGGATGAATATCGATCTCCCGCGCTGCTTCATCGCAGAGCGGGCGCACCGGCGATCCCGATAACGCGTGCTTCCACCAAATGGCAACGCAACCACCCGGTTTGAGAACGCGAAAAGCCTCGGCGAGCGCTTTCGTACGATCGAAAAGGTGGAAACCTTGACCGCAAATATACGCGTCGAAGCTCGCCGCCTCAAACGGCAATGCGGTGACGTCGCCGAGGCGCCAGGTCGCGGTGGGATGCAATCGGCGCGCGCGGTCGAGTACTTCGGCTTGAGTATCGATTCCGGTTACGGCGGCGCCATTGTCGATAAGCGGCGCACTTGCATCGCCCTCACCACAACCCGCATCGAGAATCTTTCCGCGAATCGCGAGACCGAATTCGACCAACGCATCGTAGAGCGAGGTTGAATAGGATAAGGGTCGCGCGAGGGCGTCGTTCTCGACCGTCATTGCTCCGCTTCGCTCTCCTCTTCCGATTCGACGGCGCTGGGCTCTGATGTCGGCTCGGCATCTCCGGCGATGAGCGGCAGCGCGAGCTCGCGTGGGCGTTCGATCTCCACTTCTAAATCCGGCAGATCTTCAAGCGAGTTCAACCCGAATGACTCGAGGAAGAGCGGAGTTGTTTTATATTGCATCGGTCGGCCGACGACTTCTTTGCGCCCCGCTTCGCAGATCAGCGAGCGGTCGAGCAATGTATTGACGACGCTATCGGAATTCACGCCGCGAATCGATTCGATCTCGCCCTTCGTCACCGGCTGCATTTGCGCGACGATGGCTAACGTTTCAAGCGCCGGCGACGAGAGCGTCGTTTTCGGGGGAAGCAGATACTTCTCAACGACCTCACGCGCTACGGGCGCCGTGCCGAAGCGAAAACCTCCGGCGATGTTGCGCAAGACGATACCGCGCCCCTCGTATCGTTCGGCGATCTTCACGAGAGCGATATCGACCGCTTTTTCATCGGCATCGACAATTTTCGCTATGCGACGTTGGTCGAGCGCTTCGCCCGCGACGAAGAGCAAC
>JAJXVC010000052.1 GCA_021782295.1 bacterium
GATGCCGACGGCGACGTGAAAGCCGTGCATCCCCGTAAGCGTAAAGAACGAAGCGCCGAATATTCCGCTACCGGCCCACGATATCTTATCGACGAAATAGAGATGCGTATACTCGTATGCCTGCCCGCCGAGAAAGGTGATGCCGAGCGCGATCGTGGCGATAAGGAAGCCGGCATATTTATTAAAATTCCCATGCTTCCAATTCTCTAATGCATAATGCATTGTCGCGCCGGAACCGAAGAGAACGACGGAGTTCCACGCCGCGAAGGCGACGTCAAGGCGTGCGATTCCCGGCGGCGGCCACGACTGGCCGCTATTGCGAAGATAAAGATACGCAAAGATGAACGCTGAGAAGAGCACGACGTCGCTGAACAGGAAGAACAAAAATCCAGTCAGCCGAAGGTCGCGCGTTTCCTCGTAGAAACGATCGACGCCGCCTTCGACGCGTTCGGTATGCTGCTGGGGAAGCGAGGCGACTGCCACCGTTACTACCTTTCCTTAAAAACGCGATCAGTGAGCGCCGGCCGGAACCGGAGCGGGTGCATCGTTCAACTCGTCGTCGAGGCCGCGGTACGGAAGCGGCTCGCTAAAGTCATAGGGGAGGCCGTAAACGGTCGGCACGTGTTTAAAGTTGTAATAATGCGGCGGCGAGGGAATCTGCCACTCGAGCGTTCGAGCTTTCCACGGGTTCGGACCCGCTTTCTTTCCGCGCCGTAAACTTATGAGAATGTTCACGAAGAAGAGCAGAATCGCAAAGGTCATCACATACGATGAAACCGATTCCACGCGATTCCAGAACTGGAACTGCGGATCGTACACGGCAACGCGCCGCGGCATTCCTTCGAACCCAAGCCAATGCATCGGTAAGAACGTGCCGTTAAAGCCCGCTACGAAGAGCCAGAAATGCCACTTGCCGAACGTCTCGCTCATCATGCGTCCGGAAATCTTCGGGAACCAATAATAGAAGCCGGCAAAGATGCCCATGAGGCTGCCGCCGACCAGCACGTAATGGAAGTGTGCGACGACGAAGTAGGTGCCGTGGAGATGCAAATCGGTAGGAACCGAAGCGAGGAAGATGCCGGTGATACCGCCGAGCGCGAAGAGCACCACGAATCCGATTGCAAAAAGCATCGCGCTGGTGAAGTGAATCTTCCCTCCCCACAGCGTCGTAATCCACGAGAAAATCTTCACCCCGGTCGGCACCGCGATGACAAACGTCAGCAACATAAACGGAAGCTGCATGAACGGCGCGAGCCCCGAGGTGAACATGTGGTGCGCCCAGACCATGAAGCCTGCCAACGCGATCGTCACAGAGGAAAATGCGATCATCTTGTAACCGAAGATCGGCTTTCGCGCAAACGTTGGGAGAATTTCGGAGATCATCCCGAACGCAGGAAGAATCATGATGTAGACGGCGGGGTGAGAGTAGAACCAGAACATGTGCTGCCACAACAAGGGGCTGCCGCCTTTAGTCGGGTCGAAGAACGGAACGCCGAATTGGCGCTCCATAAAGAGTGCAGCGAGCGCTCCTGCAAGTGCCGTGGTTGCAACCATCGAAAGCGGTGCGGTCGCCAACTGCGCCCAGACGAAGAGCGGCATCCGCGTCAGCGTCATGCCCGGCGCGCGCAACTTCAGGATCGTCACCATGAAGTTCATGCCGGTCAACGTCGAACTAATGCCGACCAAGAAGATCGCCGCACACCACATCGATGTGCCCGCTTCGCCTTGCAGCGACATTGGCGGATACTCGGTCCAGCCCGCGACCGGTGCGCCCATCAAAAATGAACTAAAGAGCATCAACCCGGCGACCGGAAACATCCAGAAGCTAATCATATTGAGCCACGGGAAGGCGACATCGCGCGCACCGATCTGCAACGGCATCACGAAGTTGCCGAAGGCGCCGGTCATCAGCGGAATGACGACCAGCCAAACCATCGCGCTACCGTGGATCGAGTATACCTCGTTGTAGGTGTTGTTGCTGACGAAACCACCGTTCGCATTCATGAGCTGCGTGCGGATGACTTCGGCGAGAAGCCCGGCGAGCACGAGAAAGATAAAGCCGGTGATCAGGTACTGGATTCCGATAATCTTATGATCGATCGAGAATACGTACCGCCGGATGAAGCCTTGCGGCTCCGGATGCACGTGGTCGGCGATGCCGCCGCCGACATGAGTTGCTGCTACTGCCATAATCTTTCTCCCGCTACTTCAACGAATTGAGGTAGGCTACGAGGTTTGCGATGTCTTTGTCGGTGAGTGCGTTTTGCACCTGAGTCGGCATTTGGCCGTACGAGCCTTGCAGACCATGTTGGAGAATGTCGGCGACGTTCGCCGGAGTCGCGGGCTTGCCGCTGAGCAAGTTGGGATGCGCTGGATCGTGCAAGACGCCTTTGAGGCCGGGGCCGACGATCCGTTGCGTGAACGGCCCGATCGCATGACACGCCGAACATTTTTGCGTAAAGAGCACTTGGCCGGCTGCAGCGGAACCATCGCTAAGATCGATCGGGGCCGACGAGGTCTGCGGCAACGCGTTGCTCGCGGTTGCATTCTTCACTTGCCACTGGTGATACCAGGCATCGAATTGCGCCTTCGGCTGGATCACGAGGTATTGCTTGTTCATAATCGCGTGGTTCAAGCCGCAAAATTCGGTACAGATAATGCGATAGCGCCCGACGCGATCGGTGGTGAAGCGCATAATATTGACGAGCCCGGGAACCATATCTTGCTTCAAGCGCATCGCCGGAACCCAGAATGAATGAATGACGTCTTCCGAACTCACGTTCAACGTGACCGGTTGGTTGACGGGAAGGTGCATATTCCCGGTGACCTCACCGTTGATCCCCGGATAACGGAATGTATAGAACCACTGATGGCCGATCGATTCGACGACGAGACCCGCCGGCGTGGCAGCCGATGCAATTTGAATGGGGAACCATACGCGAACGCTCGCCCATGAAATAAGAATAACGGCGATGGTTGGGAGTACGGTCCACCACAGCTCGAGCTTATGATTGTCGTGAATCTGGACGCCGAGTGCGTCGGGTGGGTCGTCCTTACGCGCGCGGAAAACGATCGAGAAAAATACTGCGTATCCGAGAATAAAAATAAAGAGCGCGATGCCGACCGCGAGGAAAACGCGGAAGAGCGTGTCGATCTGCGTGGCGACGGTAACGGCCGTGGGCATCCACCGCGAAATCGGTGTCACCGCCCAGAAATAGATATTCGCGGCCGCGAGCAGTGAAAGCAAGGCCGTGAACGGCCAAAAGCCCGGGCCGAGCCCCTTCACGCTGGACTGTTTCTCAATCACCGACTATCCTTTCAAGATGCATCGTTCGGAGGCTCTCTTCTTCGTTTCTTCCCGAATTGTTCTCAACTATAGAAAGAGCGAGGCGCTCCCGCACCGACTTTAGAGGTCGGAGGGTCCTCCCGGCCCGTGCTTCTGCAGTGCCGCTGCGAACTCCCCGACGCGGGTTGAAAGCCCGGTAAGAGCCGTGCCGACCACGACGGCCTCCGCCCCGGCGAGAAGGGCGCTTCGCGCCGCCTCCGGAGTGCCGACGCCACCCTCGCAGATCGTAAAAGCCCCGAGTTCGGCGATTCGCGCAACGAGCGCAATTGCAGGAAGGGTACTCCCCCTCGTCTCCGTTGTGTAGCCGCAGAGCGTCGTTGCGAGGATCTCGGCACCGAGCGCGTGCGCCGTGCGTGCATCGTCGAACGTTGCGCAATCGGCCATCGCCGTTCCCGAAGATCGGTGAATCTCCGCGACGATCCGTTCGAGCGTCGCCCCCGCGGGGCGCTCGCGGGGCGTCGCATCGAAAGCGACGATCTCCGCCCCGGCATCGAGGATCTCGGCGATCTCGCGCAACGTCGGCGTGATGTAGGGTTCGAAGCCGTCATATACGCGCTTGACCAATCCCACGACCGGCAGGTTGCATCTCGCCTTCACCGCGCGAATATGCGCCGCGCTCTGAATCCGCAATCCGACCGCTCCGCCTTCTTGCGCTCCGAGTGCCAGCGCGGCGATGACGGCGGGGTCGTCGAGCGCGCTCCCGGGCTTCGCTTGCACCGAGACGATGAGGCCGCCGCGCAGTGCCGCAAGCGCGTTCATCGCTCCTCCAGATCCGGAGCCGCGAGCCCCGCCTGCGCGAATGCCAGGAGTAGCGCTCCGAGCGCCCCATCGTAACGCGCTCGGCGCACCTGTGCCCCGGGAAGCAGCGCGCGGAGCGAGCCACGGAGCGCGCGAGAGAAACGCGGCGCCTCGCCGAGGCCGCCGAGGAGCGCGACGGAGGGAGCGCGCAGTCGCGCCCGGCGCGCGGCGACGCGAATCTGCTCGGCGAGCGCGCGGGCGTGCGCACGCAGCAACGCGCGTGCGGTACGATCGCCCCCCTCTGCCTGTGCGAGAATCGCGGGCGCAAACGCGGCGATCTCCGTGCGCGCGATTGCGCCTTCGTAAAACTGCCGCGCGCACTCCGCTACGCTCGCGCTGAAATGCCGCTCGAACGCGGTGCGCAGCGCGCCGGTACGCGCGGCATCGGTTTCGAGCAGGAGTGCGCGCATGACGTCGCGCGCGAGCCCGAACGCCGAGCCCTCATCGCCGAAGAGATAGCCGTGTCCGCCGACCCGCACCTCGCTCCCGTCGCGAGCCCGCGCCACGACGACCGAGCCCGTACCGGCGATCGCCGCGATTCCCGGTTCACCACCATGCGCCCCGACGAGCGCGATCTCCGAATCGTGGGTATAGCGAAGGTGTCGGGCGGCGATCCGCGGATGGCGCCCTTGCAGACGGGTGTCGAAACCACTGATGCCGACAACCGCGCTTTCGATCCGCATCGATTGCGGAATCCGCGCCCGGCGCATCGCCGCTGCAAGCGCCGCTTCGACGGAATCGCGCAAGCGCGTCGACGCCGCCCCTAGCCCAAGCTCGTCACCCGCTCCACCGCTCGCCCGGGCGAGAATCCGTCCGCGTTCGTCGGCAAGTGCAGCTTTCGTTGCACTCTGACCGACATCGATTCCGGCGAAGAGGCGCATCGGGCTCGGCTTCAATCGCGTGCGAGCAACGATCGCGCGTATTCATTCGCCGCGAACTCGCGCGTCGCGCGATTCTCCAGACGCGCGACCTCGTTGGTTCGTTCGCGGTGATGATAGAGTTCGTGCCCGACGGCAAGCGAGATAAATTCCCCGAGCTCCGCCGAGGGAAGATGTTCGGCGATTCGCAGATTCACGCGGATCGTCGGCCCCTCCGGGTCGTACTCCGAACGCAACTCGTCGACGCCCCATTCGCCGAGATCGGCGAACTCCACGGCAACCCCGAGCGCTCGCGCGCGGCGCAGTGCTTCACTCATTCTTTACGATCCCCCAAGTCAACTCTATCGTTTTTTAACGCAGCGCGAAGCACGAAGATATCGATATCTCCGACCGAACGCGCGCCCTTCTTCGCTATCGCTGCAGCAGTTCCGGCAGCCTGCCCGAGCGTCATCACGGTCGGCGTTAAACGCGCCGATGCCAATGCTTCATGCGTCGTCGAAATGCAGCGCCCGGCGACGAGCAACCCCTCCGTTTCTTCGGGGACGAGACATCGAAAGGGAATCTCGTACGCCCCGCCCGGGGCAAGACGATGCGTTGTCGTACCGAGCCCCGAAGGATCGTGAATATCGATCGGATAGGCGCTGCGCGCGACGGCATCGGGAAAGCTGCGTGCGGAGAGCACGTCGTCGCGGGTCAGCGTGTAACGCCCGACGATGCGTCGCGATTCACGAATGCCGACCTGCGTTCCACTGGCGAGAATGCGCGCGCGTTCGAAACCGGGAACGTAGCGATTGAAGAAACGAATGAGTTCGAGCGCTTGGCGGCGCCCTTCGATCTCGGCGCGCGTGAGATCGAAGGCATCGAGCGGATCGACATCGAGCACGCGCGACATGTTCACCGTCATCTCGTCTGGATAGGGCGATGCGAAGAGCGAGACGATGTCGCGCGGAATCGTCACCTCGCCGCGTTCGCGCGCGAGATTCCAGAGATCCCAGAGCCCGGCGACCGCCGAAAGATTCTCGGGGCGAAGATCCGCAACCGGCAACGAACTGCGCACTTGATCGGGATGCGCGCGCAGATAGGCGGCGAGCGCTTCGCCGTCGACCGGGCCGATGCGCAGCATCAAACTCGCCGGCTGCACGCGGCCGCGCTCGTCACCGCGGGAGGTTGCCGCCCCGGCAGAGTGCGCAACCAGCGCGTCGGCGGTCGCATCGATCGTCGTTGTTCCGAAAAATTCGAGCTCGCCGCCGATCGTCGCGACGCGCACGCCGATAACGCGCTCCCCATCGCAGATCGCGGCGAGAAAGCACGCATGCACGAGCAGCGTCACGCCGGCTTCGGCCATCATCTCGAAAAGGAGCGCCTTGTGCAGTTCGGGATCGAAGGGCGTGATCGTCGCGACGTAATCCGAGCTGTCGCGCAGGTGCCCGGGCGAGCCGCCCATCGCTTCCAACCGCTCGACGATCTCCTGGGCAATCCCCCCGACGATTCTGCGCTCGCCGGAGTGAAAGGTCATCCACGGTCCGACCATCGCCGCGGTTGCGGTTCCCCCGAGAAAGCCATACCGTTCGATCAGCAGGGTTCGCGCACCATGCCGAGCCGCGGCAATCGCGGCGGCGCAGCCCGCATTCCCGCCGCCGACGACAATGGTATCGAAGGGCTCCATCGGCTCAGGAGTTCCCAGCTTGGGGCGCGCTCCCTGGCGCGAAGCGCCGTCGAGCGTGGAAAAACAAGGTCAAAGCGCCCCGAACGGGTATTGAGGGCCTTCATGCTGCTACAACGAGTCAAGCCGCTCTCGCTCCTATTAAACGAGGCCGGCGACCAAAAAAACGCTCTCAAGAAAACTCTCGGCCCCGGCGCACTGACCGCGATGGGTATCGGTGCGATCATCGGCACCGGTATTTTTGTTTTGACCGGCGTTGCCGCTGCGAAATTCTCCGGGCCGGCGCTCACCGTTTCGTTTATCATCGCCGGTATCGTTAGCGCGTTTGCCGCGCTCTGTTACTCCGAGGTCGCAAGCCGCGTGCCGATCGCCGGAAGCGCGTATACCTTCGCGTATGCATCGCTCGGTGAGTTTGTCGCCTGGATCATCGGGTGGGATCTCGTCTTAGAATATGCACTCGGCGCCGCAACCGTCAGCATCGGCTGGTCGGGGTACTTCACAAATTTTCTCAGCCATTTCGGCATCAACATCCCCGCCGCATGGCAACATAATTACTGGGATACCGGGCCGACCGGCACACCGATTCACGGCATCATGAATTTGCCGGCGTTCTTGATCATCTGCCTCATCGGCGTACTCCTCATTCGCGGAACGCGCGAATCGGCGGTCGTCAATTCGATTATCGTTACCATCAAAGTTGCGATCGTACTTTTCTTCATCGGCATCGGCTTCGCGCACGTCAACACCGGGAACTGGGTGCCGTACTTCCCGTTCGGATGGGGTGGAACGCTCTTCGGCGCCTTCTTCGTCTTCTTTGCCTACATCGGCTTCGACGCGGTTTCGACCGCCGCCGAAGAGGCGAAGAACCCGCAACGAGATATGCCGATCGCTATCGTCGGCAGCCTTGCGATCTGCACGGTGCTCTATATCATCGTTGCGGCGATTTTGACGGGCATGGTGAAGTACACGCATCTCAACGTTCCGCAACCGGTCGCCTTTGCCGTCGAACAGGTCGGCCTCCCGGGCTGGATGAGTCTCGTCATCTCCATCGGCGCGATCGCCGGTCTTACGACCGTCTTGCTCGTCATGATGTACGGACAGACGCGCGTCTTCTTCGCAATGTCGCGCGACGGTTTGCTGCCGGCGGTCTTCTCGAAGGTTCATCCGACGCTGCGGACTCCGGCAACATCGACGGCGATGTTCACGCTGTTCATCGCGCTCATCGCGGCCTTCACGCCGATCTCGGTTGTCGGGTCGTTGACGAACATGGGAACCCTTGCAGCCTTCGTGCTGGTATCGATCTCGGTGCCGATCCTCCGAGAACTCTATCCCGAAGCGAAGGGCTTCTCGGTGCCGTTCGGTCCGTATATCATTCCGGTTACCTCTGCCATTTTGGCAACACTGCTATTGTTCGCTCCGTTCGCCGACGCGACGCTCCCGCGCATTCTCGGGCTCCCGTTGCCGTGGTTCGGATTCATCGTCTGGTTGCTGATCGGGCTCGCCGTGTACTTCCTCTACGGACGTTCGCATAGCCACGTCGGAATCAACGAGGGATCGACGCCCACCCCTTAATCGCGCGAATCGTTTCGTGTGCGCCGGGCTACACGCGCTCGGCGCGCACGAAAATCAGCGCAACCCGCTCCTCGCTCTCGCACCCGCGGAGATCCTCGCCGATTAACGCGACGATGCGCGCTGCATCGGTGAAGCCGCGGAACTCCGAGATGCGCCCCCGCCGCAAAAGATAGAGATCGGGCAGACGCCGCCCAACATCGCCGAAGCGCGCAAGCGCCTCGATTCCTTCGCTCGCGTGCCGTTCGATCTCGTCGACGCGCGCACGCACCAGTCGAGCAAACGGCGTTGCCAACCGCACGACCCCGCCGCTATCGACGACGCGAAGATGTTTTCCGCTGCGAAAGCCGAGCAACTCCTCACCGAACTCGATCTGTTCGAGCGCATCGGCTACGACACCGAGGCTCGCCGCGGCGATCGTCGCTCGCTCCTGGTCGCCGATGCGCGCGCGCGCGGCGACCGCACCGCCGACCGCGCCGCCCGCCGTTGCGAGCACACGATTGCGGATCGGATCGATCGCAATATCGACCTCGATACTCGCGGGGTCCGCTCCGCTCGCGATCGCCCGGTCGCCGACTTCGCGTCGCAATCGCGCGAGTTGTTCGACGCTGGGATCGACGATCTGCCGCTCGATGCTATCGCGCACCAATGCAAGGGCAACGCCGACCGGCGAGATGACTTCGTGGTCGCGCGCGATGCGAAAGCGCAGATTCATCGCCCGCGCGAGGTGCGGCACGATCGTGCGCGCCGCGCCACCGCCGCCGACGAGTTCGAGTACGTGCGGGTCGAGGGCATACTCTGCAATCAATGCGCGCACCGTCGGAGCAAGTCGCTCGGCGGCGCGATCGAGAATCGCCTGCGCGAGCAGTTCGGGCTGCGTGCCGTGCGCGGCTGCGGCGCATGCGAACGCGACGCGCAACGCCTCTGCGTTCCCGCACCCGAACGCGCCCTCGGGAATCTCGCCGAGAAAGTTCGCCGCACAGCTCGGCGTCAGCGCGATATCGCTGCCGTGCGGCGTCTGCAGCGCGAGAATCTCGCCCTCGGCGAGAGCGGCTCCGCGCAGATCCTCCGGGCTGCAGAATGCTGCATACCGGTAACCCGCGATGTGCGCGCTGCGCGGGCCGACCTCCGCAACGCCCGCGCCGTTCATGCGCACCAAACTCCCCCCCGCGATACCCAACGTTCGCACGTCGAGCGTCTGCAGTAAGACGCGATGCGCGCCGATGCGGCCGGGGCGCATCTGCGCCCGCCCGTTGCGAATGACCGAGCAATCGGAGCTCGTTCCACCGACCTCGATGAAGATCGCGTCGGTGACGTTTTCATGCAGCAGCGCGCCGGCGATTCCGGCAGCGGGCCCCGAGAGCAGAGTCGCGAGCGGACGCCGTTCGATCTCGTCGATCGACATGACGCCGCCGTCGCTCCGCATCACCATCAGCGGCGCGCGAATCCCCGCCGCCGTCACCGCATCGGCCGTACTGCGCGCCGCTCGCAACATCCGCGGCAGCAAGGCGGCGTTGAAGGCCGCCGTGCGGGTGCGCGCGCGCAGCCCATAGAGCGAACTCGCGTCGCTGCCGGTCGTTGCCGGAAGCGCGAATTCACCGGCTATCGCCGCGGCGCGGCGCTCGCCGGCACGGCGATCGACGCCGAATGCGCGCGTGACGGCGAGCGCCTCGACCCCGCGCTCGCGCTGCAAATATTCGATACGCTCGCGTTGCGCCCGTTCGTCGCGCGCATCGGCGAAGGCGACCGCGGGTGCAAATACGCGATCTCCCGCCGCGATCGATGGAAGGCGCATCTGCATGC
>JAJXVC010000053.1 GCA_021782295.1 bacterium
CGCGTGCGCGAACACGGCGGTGCGGTAACGCTTGTTTCGACAAATCCGCAGACACGGAAAATTTTCGATATTACCGGACTCATTAAAGTGTTCGATATCTACGACAGCGTCGATGATGCGGTCAAAGCTTTGAAATGATGCAAGCGCGAGAGATCGGCGCAGAGGCCCCGGAGATTGAAGTTCGCATTCCGTCTCGCCCCGAGTGGGTTGCACTCGCACGGCTCTCGGTGGCAACCGTCGCCGCACGCATGCATTTCAACGTCGACGAAATTGCCGATCTCAAACTTGCCGTCGCCGAGGCATGTACCAACGCCATTCAACACGCTCGCGAGAGCGATGAAATCGTCATTACCTGTCGCATTTATAGCAATGGACTGCAAATTTGCGTCCGCGACTTCGGTATCGGCACCGAGGCCGAACGAATCCGTTCGCGCGATCTCGGCGAGCCGCGCGTCGGCGGCCTCGGCGTCTATCTCATCCGCGCGCTCATGGACGAAGTGGAATACAGCGTCGAAGCGGAGAGCGGAACCGTCTTGATGATGTTTAAGAAACTTGGTGATAGCGCTCGATAGGGGAGTGCTCGATGGGTGCGGTCCGAGTGCCGAATCTTTCGAAGCGCTCCGGTAGAAATCGATGAGTGAGGGAGAATCGGCAGAGGCGCTGCTTGCGCGTTTTCTTGCGCTCAAGCAGGCCGGGAATAGCAACAGCCTTTCTGCGGAGATCTCGGCGCTGCGTTCGCAACTCGTCGAGCGACATCTCGGGCTCGTCCGTTTTCTCGCAAAACGCTTCGTCGATCGCGGCGAGCCCTACGACGATCTTTTGCAGATCGCCACGCTTGGACTCATTAACGCGATCGATCGCTACCAACCGGCGTTCGGCACGCAGTTTGCGACCTTCGCCACGCCGACGATCCTCGGTGAACTGAAACGCTATTTCCGCGATAAGCGCTGGTCGGTTCACGTCCCGCGCCGATTGAAGGAGCTCGCGCTTTCGATCGGCTCCGCGACCGATCGACTGACCGCCGAACTCGGGAGAAAGCCGACTCCGGCGGAGATCGCCGAGCTTCTCGGGGTCGAGATCGAGGCGGTACTCGAGGCGATGGAGGCCGGGGGAGCGCTCTCGCCCTTCTCGCTCGACGCCGGTTTCGAGAGCGAGGAGGGTGCCCGACGCCTCGAGCCCAGCATCGGCGTCCAGGACGGGGACCTGGAGCTGGTTCCGGAGCGCGCGGAGATCGCCGATGCCCTCGAGCGCCTCCCGGGGCGCGAACGTATCGTGATGCGGCTTCGCTTTTTCGAGGGGCAGACCCAGCGCGAGGTCGGCGAGCGGCTCGGGACCTCGCAGATGCAGATCTCCCGGATCGAGCAGCGGGCGCTGGCCCGCCTGCGCAGCTTGCTGGCACCACCGTCGTAGCGCAACCCGCGGCACTCTGCTACCATACGGGGTGCCTATGCCGATGACGAGCCAAGAACTCCGCCAAGCGTGGATCGACTTCTTTGTTGCCCGAGGGCACAAACACGTTCCATCGGCGAGTTTGATACCCGACGAGATCTCCACGACGCTTTTCACCATCGCGGGAATGGAGCAGTTCGTGCCGGCGTTTCTCGGCGAGCAACCCGCGCCCGCACCGCGCGTCGTCACCGTGCAGCGCTGCTTGCGCGTCGCCGGAGCGAAGAGCGATATCGAGAATGTCGGGCGGACCGGGCGGCACGGCACCTTTCTCGAGATGCTCGGCAATTTTAGTTTCGGGGATTACTACAAACCGCAAGCGATCGCGTGGGCATGGGAATTCGTCACGCGCGTGATGCGCCTCGATCCGGAGCGGCTCTACGTCACGGTCCATACCGAGGATGACGAAGCTGCGCGCATTTGGGAGAGCGAGATCGGGCTTGACGCGGCGCGCATCACGCGCTTCGACGACGATAATTTCTGGACGATGGGCCCGACCGGTCCGTGCGGCCCTTCGACCGAAATTTTCTACGATATCGGCGAAACGTACGCGAGCGGCCCCGAGGACATCGGCCCGAACCTCGGCAATCGTTACGTCGAGATTTGGAACGTCGTTTTTCAACAGTTCAATCGCGCAGCCGACGGCACGCTCTCGGAGTTGCCGCGAAAATCAATCGATACCGGCGCCGGGCTCGAGCGGATGTTGGCGGTCGTCAACGGTAAAGCGTCGATGTACGAGACCGATCTTTTTCTCGACCTCGTCGCAGCGCAACCGCAGCCGAAGGCGAGTTCGCTCCCGCCTGCCGAGCAGCACGTCCGTCGCAACATTATCGCCGACCATGCGCGCGCGGTCACGTTTCTGATCAACGATGGAATCTATCCCTCGAATAGCGACCGCGGGTACGTACTGCGATTTTTGATTCGTCGCGCGATTCGTCAGGGGCGACTGCTGGGATACCCGGATGGTTTTCTTGCCCAACTCGTGCCGTCGGTCGTCGAATCGCTCGCAAGCGGCTACCCTGAATTGCGACAGAATACCGCGCGCATCGTCGGAACGTTGGAGCGCGAGGAGCAGACGTTCAATCGTACGCTCGAACGCGGGCTCGCCGTTCTCGACCGGATGATCGACGAAGCGAACGAAAACTGTACGCGGCTTATCTCGGGCGAGGACGCGTTTACGTTGCACGATACGCACGGTTTCCCCATCGAACTCAGCCGCGAGATCGCAGCCGAACGCGGTGTCGCTATCGATACGGCAGCCTTCGAAAGTGAGATGGAAGCGCAGCGCAATCGCGCCCGCAACGATGCTGCATCCAAACGCGCGGTCGTGACCCTCGCGGAGTTACCGGCGATAAAGACGGCGTTTACGGGCTACGATGGGCTCGAAGGTGCCGGCACGATCGTCGCCATGCTCGATGCCGAGCAGAAAGCGACGCAAGAGCTGGTCGGCGGGGCGCGCGGTCGGATCGTCCTCGACTCTACATCGTTCTATGCCGAGCGCGGTGGACAGATCGGCGATCGCGGCGTCCTCCTCGGTGAGGATGCGCTTTTCGAAGTCGAAGATACACAGTATCTCGGCGATGCGGTTGCGCATATCGGCATCGTTCGCAGCGGATCGCTGCGGGTCGGCGAACGCGTGACGACTGCGGTTCACGATTGGTGGCGCCGAGAAATTCGTCGCCATCACACCTCGGCGCATCTCTTACAGCGCGCGCTACGAGAGGTATTGGGTGACGATGTCGCCCAGGCGGGTTCGTGGGTCGGCACCGACCGCATGCGTTTCGATTTCCGCTGGTCGGCAGGCGCGCTCTCGCCCGATCAACGTCACGAAGTCGCTCATCGCGTCAACCGCATGATTCGTGACGACTCGCCGTTGCAAACGCGAGAACTTCCGCTCGACGAAGCAAAGCAGACCGGAGCGGTCTGGATGTTCGGCGAGAAGTACGGCGAGCTCGTGCGCGTGGTGCAGGCGGGGCCGTCGGTCGAATTTTGCGGCGGTACGCACGCTCACTCCACCGGTGAGCTTGGGCTCTTCGTGATCCTCAACGAATCTTCGATCGGCAGCGGAGTGCGCCGGATCGAAAGCTGCGTCTCGGAATCCGCCGAGCAATTCGTAGCGAAGCAACAAGATATGGTCGCAACGATCTCCGGGGCGCTCGCCACCAATCCCGAGGAACTCGGCGAGCGCGTCGCGCGCCTTCAACGTGAAGTCCGCGACCTGCAGGGCGCGCTCGGACAGCTCAACGCTCGACTAGCAGGCGCAGACGCCGCTCGCTATTGCGATGCCGCCGAGGGCGAAGGCGCACGACGGTTCGTCGGTGCGGTCGTCCCCGAGGCGAACGCCGAGGCGCTACGTCATCTGCAGGCGGCAATCCGATCGCGGATGCCGCACGGGACGATCGCGCTGATCGGCACCGACGGCGAGAGCGCGAGCCTGCTGGTAAGTGCGGCCGAAGACGCCGTCGCCGCAGGCGTCCACAGCGGAAATCTCGTCAAACTCGCCGCTCCCGCGCTCGGCGGAAAGGGCGGTGGGCAGGCCGCGCACGCACAGGGCGGCGGCAAAAACGTAGCGGGTGCTCCGGCGGCACTCGCGACGATACGCGCTGCCGTACTCGCCGACTCATGATCGGCCGTCGCGCGAGCGTTGCTCTGGCTTGCGCGGCCATCCTTTTGCTTGCTTTTGTCGGAACGCCGAAACGCCAAGATTCACAAATCGTTCTCGACGAATACGTGCATGCGATGGATTCATTGTCGATGCCGACGGCATCGATCTGCAATTACTCGATTTCGCAGGCCGGGCCGATACAGATCGAGCAACAGCATTTGCTCTACCGTCAAGGCGATCTCGTTCGCGACACGCTCTTATCATCGCAAGGAATACCCGTGCGTGAAAAATCGATCGTGATCGCGCACCGCGCGAATCGATACGCGATCGATCGGCTTGCGCCGACGCTTCACGATTATGAAGTGCTCTTTCTTTCCGCGCATAAAGTCGGGCCGGATTTCCAATATCGTTATCAAGCGACCGCGCTTGCTCCGACAGCGCGCTTTTCCATCACCGGGTTTACGATCGCCAGCGGTCGTTTTCTCCCGAGTGCGATTGCATTTACGTCATCGGGGAATGGAGCGGAAGCGCACGGTGCCGTGCTGTACCACGCTGCCGGGCGTTATTGGGTTCCATACGAAGTCTACGTGACCGGAAGTCTCCACGGAAAACCGGCGAACGAACGCATCACGTGGAGCAATTGCCGCTTCCCGCGCTCGCTGCCCGAAACGACCTTCCGCGTACCGCGACCGCTTCCGAGTGCAACGCTCCCTCCCATCTAAACGCTTCGCGGTTCCCCGGAGCGTCCTCGCCGGTGTCGCAGCCTTTTTCATTTCCTGGATTATTTCTCATGGCCGCTCGACGCCGTATAACAATTACGTTCTTCTCGCACAGGCGTTTCTGCACGGCCGGCTTGCAATCGATTGGCCCGGCGCTTATATCGACGCGCTCGCCTATCACGGCGCGCACTACATCATCGAAGCTCCGTTTCCGGCGATTCTTCTGCTGCCGTTCGTTGCGCTATTCGGTACCGCGGCGAATCAAACGCTGCTCGCCTGTGCGCTCGGGGGACTCTCGATCGGCGCGCTCTGGCGCATCGGTGAACATTACGGTCTCGATGTTCGCGCAAATCTGTGGCTGACGACATGTATCTTTGCGGGAACGGATCTCTTATGGGCGTCGATGCTCGGGGATGTCTGGTTCATCGCCAACGTCAGCGCGTTCGCGTTCACGTTGCTGCTCTGGCTCGAACTTCGTACCGCAAAGCGCGGTTGGCTCGTTGCACTCTATTTTGCGGCAGCGGTCGAGTCGCGTTTTAGTCTCGTCATCATCGCTCCGCTCGTCCTCGGGCTCTTGCTCGTCGACGATGAGGGGTTGCTGCGGCTGCACCGGGAGTGGCGTCCGCGACTGATCGGTTTTTCGGCGGTAGCGGTTCCGGTCGCGGCGCTCTGGGTCGCCTATAACTTCGGCCGGTGGGGAACCTGGGACGATATCGGCTACGCCATGTGGTTTCATCAAGATCCGATGGGCAGCCCGTACGGATCGCCTTTTGCGCTGCGCTACCTTTCCTATCAGTTGCAATCGTTCTTCTTGCAAATGCCGACCGTACTTCCGAATTTTCCGTATCTGCGCCCCGAGATGACGGGAGTCGCGCTGACCTGGACCTCACCTGCGTTGGTGCTCGTCGCATGGGCACGCAAACCGTTGCGCGATACCGTCGTCCTTTGGTTGATGTTGCTTGCGGCGTGGCTGCCGAATCTCGTGTACTACGTCAACGGTTTCGCACAATTCGGCATGCGCCACGCGCTCGATTTCGAGCCCTTCGCCGCGGTGCTGATGGCGATTGCGCTCCGACGCGGCATCCCGCGGTGGGGATATTCGCTAATCCTCTACTCGGTGATCGTCGGGCTCTGGGGCTGCTGGTACTGGAATGTGTTTATTCGACCCGGAAACTAAGGCTCGATAGGCCGCTGCGAGTGCGTCCGGTTCGCGCATCGGCGCACCGCAGAGCCTCCCGACGCAGAGCGTTGCCGATGGGGCCTCCCCCGAACGTGATTCGCTTGCAATACTGAGTTCGGGCGCTCCGAGTGCGAGCGCCGCGCGGCGCCATCCGTGCGTTTCGTCGGCGGCGCCGCGAATCGTGAGTTTTGCCCGTTGCCGCAGTGCAAGCGTCGTCGCGCGAGCGTAACTCGCCGCAAAGAGCCCCGCGTCGCGATAACTCGCAGCAAAGGCCGCGAGGATCGAACGCGCGCGATCGGCCTCTGCGGGGCGATCGGTGAGTTCGGAGATGCGCAGCAGCGATCGCGCGAGCGAGGCGTTCTCGGCGAGCGGACGATCGCGCAGCGCCAGGCGCCCGAGTGGCTTCTCGCCGGCGATACGGTCGTTTGCGGGGCCGCCGTCGGGAGCAAACGCGGCCAGTGTCGTGCGGGCGAGTCGATCTGCGCGTTCGAAGAAGCGTTCTTCGCCGAAGGCTTCGTAGGCATCGAGCGATGCGGCGATCGTCGCGCACTGATCGGCGAGAATCCCGCGCACGCGCGGCTCCTCTCCGGAACGCCAGACCCGCAGCATCAGCCCGTCGCTATCGCGCACGCGCGCGTCGAGCGTATCGAGCACGCGCCGCGCGATCTCGGCGATCTCCTCATCACCGTTGACGAGCGCGATCTGCGCGAAAGCGCCTGCGAGGCCGGCGCTCCAAGCGGTGTACGAGGTGGGATCCACGAACGGCTTCTCGCTGCGAGCGCGTCCGGCAGCATCGAGCGCGAAGTAGCGTTCGTCGGCATCTTGGCTGCCGCAAAACACGCCCCGCGCGTCGTCGAAGAGCGTCGCGCGTACGTATGTAGTACTCTGCGCGAGAGCGCTCTGCAACGCGGCATCCTGTTCGTGGGCGAGCAGGCGCGCGAGAATCCGCAGCAGTGCGCCGTGATCCTCGGCCATTTTTTCAAAATGCGGTACCGACCAATCCGCGGTCGTCGAATAGCGAAAGAATCCGCCTTCGATGCGGTCGTAGGTGCCGCCGCCCGCCATCGCGTGGAGCGTTCGTTTCGTCATCGCGAGCGACTCATGGCGACCGGAGAGCCCGTCGTCGAGCAAAAACTCCAGCAGATCGCTCTGCGGAAATTTCGGTGCATCGCCGAAGCCGCCGTTTCGTTCGTCGTAACTTGCACGCGCTCGCTCGAAGAGCCAATCGGCAGCGCTCGCATCGAGATCGGTGGCCGAAGTCGGCACGCCGCGCTCTCGTTGCGTCTCATCGATCGCCGCTTCGACACCGTCGCGATGCTCGGCATAATAGGCGATGACGCGGGCGAGTACTTGACGCATCGCCGGCGGCGGAAGATAGGTCGTTCCGGTAAGAATCGATCCGTCGGGAGCGAGAAATGCCGTCGTCGGCCATCCGCCCATGTTGTAGCGCGCGTTGATATCGGGGCGTTCGTCGTTATCGACGCGAATCGGCACGAAATTCCGCGCGATCGTCGCGATGACTTCGGGGTCGGAGTAACTCGTCTCGTCCATTACGTGGCACCAGTGACACCACACCGCAGAGAGCGAGAGCAGAATCGGACGATTGCTCGAACGTGCGAGGGCGAAGGCCTCCGGCCCCCAGTGTTGCCAAGGAATTTCGGCGGCGCGATTCGTTCGCGGCGAGAAACGAAAACCGTCAGCCATCGGAGAAGCCTCGAAGAAATGAGGTCGCGTATAGAACGATCACCAGCGTCAACACGGCGACGAGCGGTACCGTCGGCAGATGGAGCGCGTGCGCGGCGGCGAGCGCGAGTGCGAACAGGATGCCGAGCATCGCGTAACGGCGATGTTTCTGCGGCGTCATCGCATAGATTTCTTCGGCATAGGGGTGCCCCGCCGTTCGTCGCGAGAGCATGAAGGCCGTGACGGCGAGCGCGAGCGCCGCAAGTGTGCCGATGGCGTCGATGGAAGGCACGATGCTTCTCCGTGCCTAACGCAGTGCCGTTGTGGCTGAGACGGACGAGGATGAGCGACGCGAACTGCATCGGCGAGCGCGGATTGCCGGTCTCCTCGGTTTGGTTGCGATTGTCATCGGATGCGTGGTATTCGCCGCCGTCATGACGACTCTGCGGGCGCGTTAAGCGGCGGTCGCCCGAGACGCAGCCCAAGCACGAGTGCGACGGCGGCGAAGAGCAGCGATTCAATACCGGCAAAGGGACTGCCCCAGCGCGTCAGCATTCCGGTCGATATCGGCGGCGCAATGACGCCGGCGACCGAATCGAGCGAAGAACTCACACCCAAAACCGTACCCTGTTCGCGCTCCGAAGCGAGCGCGCTGACCAGCGCGGTGATGCCGGTGTTCGCAAAGCCGACGCCGATCGTGAGGCTGACATAGGCAACCGCGAGCATGGCGAGATTGTGAACGAACGGTAAGAGCACGAGCGCCGCAACGAGGAGCGCGAGCCCGATCGTCGACATCAGCCGGTCACCGAACCGCTCCGAGGCTCGCCCGATGAGTACGGCGTTCACAAAGACCGTGAACACGGCATAGCACGCAAAAGCAATATCGGTTTGAAAGAGCGTGAAACCGAGTTGCGCTTGTAGATAGAGCGCAATGACGCTGTAGTAGCCGTAGAGTGCGAGCGAGAGCGCAAGTTTTTGGCGAAGAATGCGCGCCAAGTGCGGATTGCGTAAGGTTGCGAGCACGTCGCCGAAACCGACGCGCGCCTCGTGTTCCTCCGGTTTCGGCTTCGATTCCGGAAGCATAAAATAGGTGAGCATCAAGGTGATGAGCTGGAGCCCCGCCGCTGCGAGAAAGGGTGCGGTGAAACCGAAGCGCGCGAACAGCAGGCCGCCGCCGACGGGGCCGAAGACCATCGCGCCGGCGAACGTCGCACCGATATAGCCGAAGGCGCGCGCGCGTTCGCTCGGAGCGACCAGATCGGCGACGTAGGCCTGGGTGATGCTGATATTGCCGCCCGAGAGCCCTTCGATGATGCGAGCGATGAAGACGATGAGGAGATTGGGCGCAAAGGCCAACATCGCCCACCCGATCGTCGCACCGATCTGGCTGATGACGAGCACGAATTTCCGCCCGAGCCGATCCGAAGCGTTGCCCCAGAGCGGCGCCGCGATGAGCTGGCAGAGCGAAAACGTGGTGAAGAGGAGGCCGGCGACGACCGGTGCCGCCCCGAAATGGGTGACGAAATAGGGCAGCATCGGGATCAGCATGCTGAAACCGAGGATATCGATAAACGTGATGCCGAGGATCGGCGCGAGTTTACGAATCATGGGGCTCTTCCGGCTAGGGACACGCGAACGTGCCGGAAGGCTTCAGGGAGAGCTCGGGCGCCTCCGCTTTCACAGAGGGCGGGGCCTCGCGGGCGCGAATCAAGGCGAGCCGTGCCCAGGTGGCGGAATTGGTAGACGCGCTGGTTTCAGGTATCAGTGGTGGCAACACCGTGGGGGTTCGAGTCCCTTCCTGGGCACCAAGCGGCATCGCGTCCCTTCTTGAGGGGGCGCTTTTTGCGTGACCTCGGCGTGCATTGCGCGAGATAGCGAAGCGAACGTACCGCCATCGCGGCACTGCCTCTGCGATCGTTCCCCTTTTGCAGGAGCCTGCGCCGCCCGCTCCACGATCCCCCTCAAAAAAGATCGCGCCAGGAACCCTATTTTCAACCTGGACAAAAGGATCGTTTGCTGGAACTGCGCATGACAAGAGAGCAACGTGCGGTTGCAAACGCGCAGGTGCATGTATGCGCACGGAACCTCCCGGTTGCGTCGCCGATGTCGCAAAGTACTTTGTGAATGGTGAACGCTTTTGACGGTCCCCCTAATACACGGCGAACTGCAACTCCGCGCTTGCTTGGCTCGGCCGAAGTGGAGCAACGCAGATTGTGTCCCGCGGAGTGGTGTACGAGCCGCGACTCGGCGAGGTCGGCATCAGCCGGTAATGACCGCTGACAACCTGGGTCTCTGGTTATCGCTGACGGCCTCCATTCCTTCGAGCTGCATGTACC
>JAJXVC010000054.1 GCA_021782295.1 bacterium
GAAGAGCTCGTATCGACCGGCGCACGAACGCGCCGCGGCTGAGGCTCAGAGCGCCGACTGTTTCGACGCCGTGCTGCTCAACGAACGTGGCGAACTCACTGAAGGGAGCCGTAGCAATCTCTTCCTCCAACGCAACGGGCGGCTGCTGACACCACCGCTTGCTGCAGGGTTACTGCCCGGCATCCTACGCGCCCAGATGCTCGCCGCCGACGACGCCGAGGAAGCGACGCTCTTCCCCGAGGATCTTGAGAACGCGGAAGCGGTCTATCTAGGAAATTCGGCGCGCGGATTGCTCTGTGTGCGCGCGATTCGCCCGCCGGCGAAGCCGGAGATTACCCGAGGATCTTTGCGAACGTATCGGTGAGCCGAGCGATCTCTTGCTGGTCGATCGAGCCGTTCTTTCCCGGCTTGAGACACTGGACGAGGCTCGAGGTCATCAATTGCACCGTCGCCCGTTCGAGCGCCGCTTTCGCAGCGCCCATTTGCTGAGCGATCGCATGACAGTCGCGCCCCTGTTCGATCATCCGACCGATCCCTTGTATCTGCCCTTCGACGCGGCGGAGCCGCATCAGGACATCACCGGCGGTCGCGGCATCGAGGCCGCCCTGCCCTTCGGCCGGAGTGCCCGTCCGTTGCTTTGCCATGCCGATACTCTACCCCGTACTCGGCCATCTTGCAATACCCTAGGGGGTATGGTATTATCCAACCCGTTCCTTTCGCCTTTTTTGGGAGTTTCCGAATGCGTTTCACCGACTCACTTTTGTGCCCGGCGCGCGAGCGTGGCTGGAAAGTTGAAGCCACCGTGCGCGGCATCGCCGGCACATTCGTGCTGGCAAGCCTTGCGCTCTCGCTGCTCGACCGTCGCTGGCTTTGGCTAACGGCATTCGTCGGCGCGAACCTTCTGCAGTCATCCCTCAGCGGGTGGTGCATGATGTCGAATATTCTCGGGGCAATCGGTATCGGAGGGAAAACGCGTGAAGCGTAGCACCGCTGCGGCGTTTGCACTCACCCTCTCCGTTTCGTTAACTGCCTGCGGCGGAAGCGATTCCACAAAGACCGCAGCGCCTGCAATCGACGTTCGCACGACGACGGTGCAGCGTGGTTCGATCGCTGCAACCACCGATTTCTCGGGCTCGTTGACCGCGCTTCATCGAGCGACGGTCGGCGCACTCACACCCGGTCGCATCGATCTTGTAGCGGTCCACGCCGGCGACCGCGTTACGGCCGGCACGATGCTTGCGCGCGTCGATAGCGCGCAGTACTCGGCGATGCTCGCCGGCGCCCGCGCCGGAGCGAGCGCGGCAGGCGCCGGTTCGCAGGCAGCGCTTGCTGGGCTTCAACAGGCGCAAAGCCGCTACGATCTCGCCGCCAAGACCGCACAACGCATGGGCAATCTGTATGCAGCAGGCGCGATCTCCAAAGAACAGCGCGATCAGGTGCAAACGCAGCTTGAAATGGCCCGCGCCGGCCTCGCACAAGCGCGCGCTCAAGTGCAGGCAGCCTCCGGCGGCGAAGCCGCCGCACGCGCCGGAGTTGCCGCAGCGAGCGTTCCGGTGAACGACGCAACGATCGCGGCGCCGTTTAGCGGCGTCGTGACGCAAACGTTCGTGCGGCAGGGCGAGGTTGTCGGTGCCGGCAGCCCGGTCGTGCGCATCGAAAGCGAGGCTCGCCTCGAATTAAAGGTGGCGATTCCGTTAGAAAATCTCGCCTCGCTGCGCGTAGGGCAACAACTTGCCCTCCACGTCGACGCGAGTGGCGGAGCGACGTTGCAGGGGAAAATTCGCTCGCTCGTCCCCTCCGACAATCCGGCGCTTCGATCGGCGATTTTACGCGTCGACCTTCCCGCACACCCCGGTCTGCTTCCGGGAATGTTTGCTCGCGCGATCGTGCCCGCTCGGAGCGCCCGCGGCGCGCGCATTCCCCTTTCGGCTTTGGTCGAGCGCGCCGGCCAAAGCGGTCTCTTTGCCGTTCGCAACGGGAAAGCGGTCTTTATTCCGGTCGAATCGATCGTTAGCAACAAGCGTTATGCGATCGTCACCGGGATCTCCGCGGGAACGACGATCGCCGTCAGTAACCTCGCCGAACTCACCGACGGGGCCTCCGTGACGGTATCGACTCGATGAAACCTTTGACCGAAATCGGCCGCCTTGCGCGCTACTTCCTCACCTCGAAACTCACGCCGACGATCGTGATCGCGATCTCGGTCTGGGGTATCTTCGCCATCTTACAGACGCCGCGACAAGAGAACCCCGAGATCACGATGCCGGCGGCGACAATCTTCACGCAATATTCGGGCGGATCGGCACGCGAAGTCGAACGTCTGATTACCGAACGCGGCGAACGCGTTTTGCAAGAAGTTCCCGGCATCAGCCACATCTACGCAACGACGACCCAAGATTACTCGATGCTGACCGTGCTCTTTCACGTCGGTGAGAGCCCGAGCAAATCGTTCGTCGCGCTATACGATCAAGTGAACGCGCACCTCGGCGATCTTCCTCCGGGGGCTTCGCACCCAATTATCACGCCGCTCTCCGTCGACGATGTTCCCATCGTCGTGCTCAATCTTCACGGTCGGCGCTACGATCGCGGTCAGCTCTATCAGACTGCGCAACGCGTGATCGCCGACGTTCGCGCCATTCCCGGCGTTTCGACGGTGCAGAGTTTCGGCGGCCGGCCAAGAGTCGTGAACGTTCGTCTCGACCCGGTAAAACTCGCCGCATTCGGCCTTTCACCAGGTCAGATTGCAGCGGCGCTCGGCGCGAGCAACGCCGTCCAAGCGGTCGGGGCGTTACACAGCAACGGTGAGAGCCTCGCGGTTCGCGCCGGTGATGCGCTTACATCGCTCGACGCGGTGCGCAACCAAATCGTCAACGTGAGCGACGGGCAGCCCGTGACGCTCGGCGAGGTCGCATCGGTCAGCATGGGGCTTCCGCCGCGCGACAACGAGACCGGATTCGGGTACGGCGCCGGAACGAAGGGCGCGCCGCAACAGCTTCAAGCATCGGTCAGTATCGCGATCGCAAAAAAAGCGGGAACGAACGCCGTGACCGTCGCCGATCAAATTCTTTCGCGCGTCAAGAGCATCGCGCTCCCCCCGGGCGTGACGCTCGACGTTACGCGCAATGACGGCAACAAAGCGAACCTCGCCGTCAACGAACTGATCCAGCGGTTGCTCGAAGCGATCGTTATCGTCGTCGCACTCCTCTTCGTTCTCGGGTGGCGGGAGGCGCTGGTCGTGGCAACGGCGATTCCGTTAACGCTCTTTGTAACCTTGGGAATCGGGATGATAGACGGGCAGTCGATCAATCGCATTACGCTCTTCGCGCTGATTCTATCGCTCGGTCTACTCGTCGATCAAGCGATTGTTATCGTCGAGAATATCCACCGCCATTACCACGTCGTCAACCCTCATCGTTCTAAGGCCGAAGCGACCGTACTCGCCGTCGAAGAGATCGGCAACCCCACCACGTTGGCGACGATTACCGTTGTGCTTTCGTTCCTGCCGATGCTCTTCGTAACCGGCATGATGGGGCCGTACATGCGCCCCATTCCCCTCAACGTCCCCATCGCGATGATCGCTTCGTTGTTGATCGCTTTTACCATTACGCCCTGGGCGACGTATGCGCTGCTCCGCAATCAAAAGCCGAAGCAATCGCACGGAACGCCGCGATGGATTCTACCTTTCCGCAGAGCGCTCGAAAACATGCTCGCCGATCGAAAACTCGGTCGACGCTTTCTCGTCATCCTCGCGTTTGCGCTCTTCGTCGCGGTCATGCTTCCGGTCTTCAAGTTGGTGAAGTTCCGCATGCTCCCCGATGCCAACGAAACTTCGTTCCTCGTTGCGATCGATGCAGCTCCATCGAGTTCGATCTCACAGACCAACGCGATTGCCGCAGCGGTCGGGCGCAAATTGGCGACCTATCCGCAGGTTCGGTCGTATCAAACCTTCGTCGGCACCAACGCCGTTCCCGATCTTGCCGCACTATTCCAAGGAACGGTTTTCCGTAACGCACCCAATCAAGCCGAGATTCACGTAAGTCTGCTGCCGAAGGATCGCCGTTCGATCGAATCCGCCCCCTTCGTCGCAGAGATTCGTCCGGCTTTGGCCGCTGTTGCCGCCGCAAAAGGCGCCTCGCTGCGAATTTTGCAGGTACCACCCGGTCCACCGGTCCGCGATACGATTCTCGCCAAAATTTACGGCCCCGATCCCGAGGTTCGCCGAGCGATCGCCGCGCGTCTCGTCGCGCTGATGCAACACGAGCGCGGCGTCGTCGATATCGATTCGAGCTTTAAGGACCTACCCGCTTCGTTGAATCTTCGCGTCGACCCGACGAAGGCGGCGCTCGCCGGCGTATCGGTGCTCGATGCCGTTCAAACGCTCGGCATGGAGATTCACGGCGCGCCGGTCTCGACGTTGCATGTCCCCAACCAAACTCGACCGGTATCGATCTTCCTTCAACTCGAACGCGCGTACCGCGGCGATCCGGCAGCGCTCGATTCGCTCATGCTTCCATCGCGCACCGGCGCACAAGTCCCGCTCGCCGCCGTCGTAACCGCTCGCGCCGGCAATGTGGAGCGACCGCTCTATCGGGACGATTTCCGCAACGTCTCCTATGTCGGCGCCGATATGGCCGGGCGCAGTTCGACCTACGCTGTGATCGACATGTCGCTTGCGCTCATGCATAACCCATTGCCCGCCGGATATTCGATCTCGTGGGGCGGTGAGTGGAGCCTGACCAATCGCGTCTTTGCCGACCTTGGCCGAGCGATGCTCCTCGCCTTCATCCTGATTTACTTCCTGCTCGTCGCACGCTTCCGTTCGTTTATGATTCCGCTCGTGGTGCTCGCCGCAGTCCCGCTGGCAATTATCGGCGTCCTCCCGGGATTTGCTATCCTTGCACCCTTCGGTATCTACTTCTCGGCAACGGCAATGATCGGGCTCATCGCGCTCATCGGCATCGTCGTGCGAAATTCGATTATTCTCCTCGACTTTATCGAATCAAAACTGAAAGAAGGCATACCCCTCAACGAAGCGTTGATCGAAGCGACGACGGCGCGAACGCGGCCGATCTTCCTGACCGCCGCGGCCGGAGTGCTCTCCTCGATCGTGATCGCCGCAGATCCCGTATGGAGTGGATTGGCGTGGGCGCTGGTCTTTGGCATGACGATGTCGGCCGTGCTCTCGGTTCTCGCGATTCCGCTGTTATACGGCATCATCGCGCGAGATCGCGCGCCGGTCTCCGAGGCTCTTCCCACACCCGGAATAGAGGCAGAGCGCGTGCGTAGCACCATCAAGTTCCCCGAGCTCGACGGTATCGAGATTGAGTCCACCGCGCTCCCGCGTCTCCTCGAAGGCGAAAGCATCGCTCTCGATATGGAGATCTTCCGCGGCGAACGCGACGCTCGCGACGCAGTAGCTTATCTCAGCGGTCCATACCGTGTTGAAAAAGCAAGCGTTGAACTCCAAAGCGCATATGGCGCAATTACCTCGACGCAACACCTCACCTTGCGTTCGATCGAAAACACCCCGTCATGGAAAGATCTCGACCGTGAATAAATTCGTTCTTTTCGCCGTCGCACTCATTGCGTCGCTCTCCCCCTACGGCGCAATTCGCGCCGCCACGACTGCGCCGCCGACGGCGGCGCAATCGCTGAGCCTCGACGACGCGGTAAAAATCGCACTCGTACGAAATAACGCCTTTCGAAGCGCTGCAGTGAGCGTCGAAGCGGCGCGCTCTCAACTCGGCGAGGCGGAAGCGCCGCTCCTCCCGGGTGTCGCATTGCAAGATTCCTATCAAAGCGTGAGTACCGTTGCGAAACTCAGCACGCCGATCGGCGCGCTCCCATTTAGCGCGGTCCACGCCACGAACAGCCCGATCCTGGCCATGCAATACACGCTCTTCGATGGCGGGATTCGCAACGCTCACGTCGGGCAAGCCGCGGCCGGCCTCTCCGCAGCGGAATCACAACTCGTTCAAGCCCGGGGTGCTACGATAGCGGCGGTTTCGCAAGCATACTTCGGCGTCCTGACCGCCGAGCGTATGAATGCAGTTGCGCGACGCGCGGTTGATATCGCGCGGCAGCACGAACATCAAGCAGCGCTTTTCTTAAAAAACGGGACGATTCCACGGGCAGATCTGCTGCGCGCACAAGCCGAACTCGCAAATGAAAAAGTTCAGGCCATCGGTGCCGCGGGAGCGGTGAAGCTCGCCGAAAATCAACTCGACATGCTCCTCGGCGTACCGCTTACCAATCGTTACATCCTCACCGATCCCCTCAGCCTCTCACCGCCGACATTCCATCTCTCCAATCTCCTCACAACTGCGCTTTCCCGGCGCGGCGACCTGGCGGCAGCGCGCGCGGCGGTGCGCGCGGCACGCAAAGGCATCGTCGCGGCAAAGGCGTCGCGCGTGCCGCAGGTCAACGCAGTCATCGCCGACGGAAATACGCAGCCCGCGGTCGTTGGCGGCTACCACAATCAATTCTCGATCGGTCTTACCGCGGTCTGGACGCTTTTCGATAACGGATATTCAAGAAACGGGATTGCTCTCGCCGAAGACGGGCTCAAACAAGCGCAACTCGGCGTCGCGCAATTACGCGACGGCGTCGAGCTCCAAGTCCGTCAGGCCTTTCTCCGCGAGAACATTGCGGCGTCGCAGGTCGAAGCGGCACAAAAACTTGTCGCCGTCAGCGACGAAACGCTCCGCCTCGCCGAGGTGCGATATCGCGGCGGGGTTGGAACGGAGCTCGAGCTCGAGGACGCGGATCTGGGAGATCGGGCCGCACGTGAAACGCTGGCGCGAGCCGAAGGCGATCTGCGCGTTGCGGTCGTCGATCTCCGCTTTCGGGCCGGACTCCTGTAGAAGCCGCTTGACATTGCACGGAGGGCGTGCGACATAAGGAGGCGATGTTCGATGAAGATATCGCCTTTGAGATCGACGTGCGGATGGAGCCGACTTGGCGACGGCACGCGCGCATTATTGCTTCGTTCGACGCACTTGCGATCGGCGAAGCGATGCGCATCGTCAGCGATCACGAACCGCGGCCGCTCAAGGGCGACTTCGAACGCCTCCGACCGGGGCAATTCGTTTGGCTTCAAAGCATGCTCGGGAGCGATACCTGGGAGGTGCTGTTGCGTCGCATCGGCGAGATGCCGGTCGAGACGCTCGCGCACCTGCTCGCCCGCAGCGCATTGTTCTCCTCGGCAAATGCAAGCACGATCGAAGCGCTCGAGCGCAGCGCAACGCAACGCGAGATCGCTCGCAATGCATCGCTCTGCGAACAGGGTTCGCAGTGGCCGCACCTCGGGTTGGTCTTACGCGGCGGCCTTCGCGCGATCGTCACCTCGCCGCTCGGCCGCGAACATGCGCTCTACGACGTTCTTTCCGGTGAAGCGTTCGGCATTCTCGATACAATCGACGGAGGCGTCGCTTCCGCACGTTTGATCGGCATCAGCGACAGCACGCAGGTCGCAATCTTTCCGCGCACCGTCGTACGAACGATCTTACAAGAGGATCTTCGCGTGGCACGCGCGGTCAATGCACAGCTCGCACAACGCCTTCGCATGGTCATCGATCGCTTTACCGCACAAACGTCGTTGCCGACGATCGGGCGCGTCGCAGCGGCGCTGCTTCCGCATGCCTCACCCGCTTCGGGGTTATCGAAGGCGCTCGCAAGCCTCGATGGCGTCACCCAGGGCGACCTCGCCGTTGCCGCCGGCACGGTGAAGGAAGTCGTCAATCGCACGCTCGCCGAGCTCGAAGCCGGAGGAGCGATCGAACGAGTCGCAGGGCGCATCGCGCGACTCAATCGCGAGATGCTCACGCAAATAGCTGCGAATGCGTTTCCGAATGAAGGCGCAGGCTAGGAACCGTTGCCGAATGTCACGCCGAAGCCGCGCGCCGCTGCGACGGCCATAAAAATCATCGTTCCACCGATGAGCCAACCGAGCCCGGCCGCGTAACTCTCGGCCGCAGCGGTGGTGATATAAGCAAGTGCGATGAGTACGATATGTTCGAGCACGTGCCCCAGTGGATGAAGTTCGAAATAGTTATACGCAGACGGCCACATTGCAAACATCGCCAACATCGGCGCGAGCAATGCCGGAAGAAGCCAAAATCCACTTCCACCCGCCGAACCACGCGGGCGCGCCGTGATAAGGATGCCCGCGAGCGCACCGCCGGCCATCAGCCCTGCATGCAGGAGGTGGTGTTGCCAAATCGGCAGTTCGGCTTGATGGTCGATGAACGGTACGAGCGCAGCGAGAGCGGTGAGTGCGAGGATCACAAAACCGACGCCCCGCCGACTCATTGCGAAACGCTCAGCGCAGGCTTGCGCGCGAGTCGAATGCCCTCGACGAGCGCGGCGAGAACGCCGACAAGAACGAGGAGCGCTCCGATCGTCGCGATGCCGGCCCAAAACGGCCCCGGAGCGGGCTCGACTGCATAACGACGCGGCACCCCGGCCGCTCCGGCGACATAGAACGGAATCAAGAAGATCGCACCGCCGCCGAAGATTCCCATGCCGACGATCCAGCGCACCACGGCATTCGAGGCGCTACCGGCACGTTGCTCCAGCGCCACAAAAACCCAACCCAAAATAAAGAGCAGAACGCCTTCGAGAAGATAGGTATGAAAGTGTGCCGGAACCCAGAGTGTGTTGTGAAGGTCGACGTTCAATGGAATCGTCGCATCGAGAATCGCCGCGCTTCCACCGACGATCCAGCCGACCATACCGGCGAAGAAAAACATCGATCCCAGCGTCCACTTCATCCCCGAACGATGGATCAACATGAGCCCGCCGAAGACCGTCACGACCACCACCGGCACCGCAGCAAGATACGAACTAATTTCGCCGATATATTGGACGATCGGCCATTGTACGAAGTCCATGTAGAGATGATGGAAGTACGCGATGATGACGAAGACGAGCGTGCCCCACCATGCAACCGCGAGCGGGACCGACGAATGATACTCTCGTTTCGTGCAAATCGGCAAGGCGACGTAAATGCCTGCGACCGCCATATACATCGTGAGATTGGCGAAGGTATGTCCGAACTGGTAGGTGAGATTCTTTGCCCAAAGCGGATCGATCGCCACATGTGGATCGAGTAGATGGGCGATCATCGCTATCCCCACCAAAAGTCCCGACGCACCACCGATGAGTCCGTCGATCGAGACGACCGTAGCGGCGAAAATCTGCGGCTTCGGCGGGTGTTTACCGGCCGCTTCAAACGCCTTGCGTCGAAAAACGTAGTCGACACCGAGCGCCGACCCGAGCCCGCCGTACTGCCGTAAAATTGCGCCGAGGAGTTGCGCGCAAATCAGCATGAAGCCGAGCATGACCAAGGCAACGCCCATCAACCAAGCTCCGGTCGCCCATGCGGGCCATGTCGTCCCCACAAACGGGAGCGGATAGAGCATCGTCCAGAGCGCACCGAAATGGCCGAAAACGACGCTGACAATGACGGAAAGGACCCCGATTGCAAAAAAAGCGAACGCGAGTAGCGCAACGCGTTCGTCCAATTTGATCTCCCTATCGACGAGATACCACAGAAGACCCAACCCCGCGATGGCCATCGCCGTAATCATGCCGACGCCGTGAAGGCTCAGCAGCGAGTAGAACGTTCCGGTATCGATCGGCAACCAACCTGCCTGCGAGGCGCGGAGGCCGATTCCCACCAATAGCATGAGCCCAAAAATCGTGAGGCCCGCAACAATGTAGGTCCACATAATTTTCATCGTACGTCGAAACCTCCGTGCATATACGCATGCCCGATTCCACAAAACTCGAGACACCTTACGGTATAGTGACCCTTGACGTGAAACTCGATCGGCAGATGATTGATATAATCCGGCATCGCTTGTACCTGCGCAAAAAGATTACCGTCAGGGGCATAGATACCGAAGCCGTGGTTGACA
>JAJXVC010000055.1 GCA_021782295.1 bacterium
CGATCAGGTCTTCTTTCGAAGCCGTTAAGATCGCCGTTTCGACGTATTTATCGTTAGCCGAACGCGTCACGTGCTCGCTAAATCCCTAGCTTCCCGAGCTCGAGCCGTTAAAGAAGCCCGCAAGTTGCGATTGTAGCGATTGGTACTGTGCGAGCGTCGCTTCGGTCTGGACGAACTCTTGCCGCAGTGTGTTCGCCTGTTGATTCGCATTGTCTTGAATTTGAGCGACCTGCGACTGGAGCTGCGTGATTTGATTCGTATTCTGATTTTGGAAGGTCTGCAAGAGCGAGACCGACGGCACGGTGCCGACGATACCGTTATTTAAAAGCGTTGGGAGCCCGGTGGCATAGGTCAAGTACGAGCCAAGCTGATTGGTGAGCCCCTGCGCTCCATTGAGGAGATCTTGCACAGCATTGGGATTGGCAGCCAATGCCGCGTCGAGTTTCGTGGCATCAAGCGGCTGCAGCGTACCATCGGTTCCCTGGAAGGTTGTCGTATTGACCGCTTGCTGTCCGGTCGATCCCGGCTGTGTCGCCTGACTGTTGTATGACAACTGCGAGAACGAACTACTCATCTGTAGCCCGATCTGCGAGAGCGAGTTATAGCCGCCAAAGGATCCGTTCCCCAAGAAACCGCTGACGATATTCGTCAACTGGTTCTTTAGGTTCGTCACGCTATCGACGCCGAAGAGAATTCCGCCGCCGACCGCCGGCGCGATCTGCCCGGGTAACGACGTTCCTTGTGCCGCCTGCAACACAACCGGCGCCTGCGTTGCCATATTGATCTCCGTCACCGCCGAGTTGTAGGCTGAAACGAAGGTATTGAGCGCATTGACGAGTTGTGAGTTATCTTGCGCGACGGTGACGGTGAACTGCGAGGTGGTATTTCCGGTGAGTTGCAGGGAGACGCCCGGAATCGCCGTCGTCACGGTGTTGCTATTGCTGTAATAAGTCGTCGACCCTCCCGAGGGATTCGCAACGACGACCTGCGATTGCTGACCGACCGTCGTGGTCGCACCCGCCGCCGCCGTAAGGCCGACTGCGGTAAGGAAGTTGCTCGTATCGCCGGAAGACCCAACGACGATCGACTGTGCCCCGCTGCTCTTATTCGTCAACGAAATCGCACCGGTCTGTGCGTTATAGGTCGCGACGACGCCGGCGTTGCTCGCGTTGATCTTCGCAAGCACCGACGCGAGATTATCGCCCGAGGCGGAGACGCTGATCGAGACGCCGTTGATGGTAAAGGTTCCGCTGGTCACCGGCGTGACGAAACCGGCATTGGTGGCGGTTGAATCGAAGGAGGTCGCTTGATTGATGCCGCCGACACCCGCGGTGCCGGTAACGCTCGTCGTCGTACCGGAATTGTTGATCTGCGCTCCCGAGAGTCGCAGCACATCGAGCAGGTTCCCCTGATCGTTCGCGCTGCCCAGCGTGATCGGCTTGCTTCCGCTCATGACGACAGCACCCGATGCATTGAGCGTCGCGGTAAACGATGGGTCGTAAGCCTGCACCGCAGTTTGAATGTTTGCCAGAATCGTATTGAGCGACTGCGTGTTGACGTCGTAACTGACCGAGATCCCGTCGATCGTTACCGATCCCGTCGAACCGCTGCCGTTGCTCGGTGTAATCGCCGCGTAGGAATCGGCGAGCGGCACCGTGTTCGAGGCCATGTTCGCATAGATTCCCGCCGTCGACGGGAGAAGGTCGGTAATGTTGTGTCCTGCTGCCGTATTACTGACGATCGAGGTCGGTGTCGCCGTTTGCACCGAGTCGATGGTGTAGACGCCTGGAACGGCATTCCCCCCAGGTATGCCGGTCGCGACGATCGCGCCGAGATCCGTGCTGGTCGCCGAAACTGCGTCGTAGATATTCGGCGACGAGAGCGCTCCGAGCGCACTCTGCACCGAGGAGAGCAGATTATTGATCTTGATCAGTTCGAGGTTGGCGGCGTTGAGCGTCGCGATCTGCTGATTGATCTGCGTCGTCGGCGCCAGCGTCAACTGCGTCAACTTCTGGATGATCGAGTTATAATCGATACCCGACACGATGCCGGGGAAAGATATCGGGGGAACATTCGTCCCGGGGATCTGGCTGCTGGACATGGATTCCTTTCCTAACGACGCCCTACAAGCAACGCACTACGCGTTACTGTCGAGCGTCACTCCTTGGTGCTGGTCGAAAAATTCGGCGATACCGATAAGAATCTCCGGAGGAAATTGCGCGACTTCCTGATTCGTTCGCGGATCGGAGAAGACGGTGACGATTTCATTGGGATGATGTAAGACGCGATAGGAAACGTTGAGCGTCACCGGTTGCGGATTCGTGGGCGGCCCGAAGAAGCGCGCGACCGAGGAAACGACCTTTCCGTCGCCGCTCGCCGGTGCCGGGCCGAAACCCACCGAGGGTGGAGCGCCCGAAGAATTCGGTGTTGCAACCGGTCCCGATGGAGCGGGCGGAACGCTCGCAACGCTCGGTGTCGCGCCTTCAAGCGGCGCACCTTCAGCAACTCCTTGAGCCGGAAGGCCGCTCGCTCCTGAGAGACCGACGCTACCGGCGGCTATCGGTGGCGACGCAACGGCCGCCGCAGACGTGACATCCATGTGAAAACCCCCTTGAGTACTCTTCTCTAATCATCGGCGTCGTACGAAGGGCAGTTTAGCCCGCCGAGCGGCGGCTCTGCGCCCGTTCGCCGGCGAGCTGGTAGGCCGTGACGCAGGCGATGAAGGCGGTGGTCTGGTCGAAGGCGACCCGGACGTGGGAGCGGAGGCGCTCGCGCTCGGTCGGGGCACGCTCCCAGGCCCGTACGAGCCCCTCCTCTATCGCTGCGTGCTCCCCGGGGTCGACCACTTCGGCGAGGGTGCCGAAGAGCTCGCGGCCGTAGCCGGAGCTCGAGAGCAGGGGAAAGGCTCCGGTCGCCGCGGCGGCAACCACGTTATGGGCTCCACGCCCCGCCCACGAGCAGTCCGCAACGACGCGGGCGCGGGCGCGCAGCCACGCATGGTTCGCGAGGTTCAGGTGACGCTGCGGAATCCAGTGCGAGCCGACCCCAAGAGCCTCGATGAGGCTCTGGAACCACTGGTGGTCGAGTACCGGGCCGGTAAAGAGGATGGGGATCCCGCGCTTCTTCGCTGCGAGCGCGAGGGCGATCTGGTTCGAGCGGCCCTCGACCGGAAGATCGCAGAGCACGAACTCCTCTGCTCCCGCGAGCACTTCGGCATCCTCGCAGCGCGGAGCGCCCTCCGCGAGCGCGGGAACAGCAATCGTGCTTCCCGCCCAGCCAAACCGGCTCCGGAGGAGCTGCTCCTCGGCGGGCGAGGAGAGCAGGGCGACGTCGCAGCGCTCGAGTAGCGCCCGCACGGCCGCCTCGGCGGCCGGACGCGGGTCGAGCCCGCGATCCGGCGTGACGTTCTCGATCGAGAGCGAGCGCGCACCGAGCGCAGCGAAATAGAGATCCAACAACGCCGCGTCGTTCACCGATCCGTAGACCGCTTTGGCGGCTTTGGGCCCCGAGAAGCTCTCGCCGCGCGGATCGTCGACGGAGAGCGAGGCTACCAGCGGCATCGCCGGGAGCGCTTGTAAGAGTGAGAGTGCGGCCGCAGCGACCTCGCTGCCCCACGCATGCACGAGATCGTATGCCGAGAGATCGGCGCGCGCGCCGACCGGAAAGATCCCGACTTCGAAACCCTCTCGTTCGAGCCGGCGCGCAAGCACGCGCATCGCCGCAGTATCGGCGTCGGGGTTCGTCAGCGCATCTTCGCGCACGAGCATCGCAATGCGCCCTGCGGAGCCGCCTTGCGGCGCCGGCTCGTGCAGCACGCTCGTTCGTGCGTTCGCGGCATCTCCGACGATCGAAATACCGAGCGTGCTCGCCGTCGGTCCATCGTCGGGATCGAATGAAACGGTGATCGCCGGCGGCAACGAGACGACGATCGGCAGCGAGGTATCTCCACGCTCGCCGCCGTCACGCAAGACGCGTACGCGCGCCGCAGGAATATCCGCCGCATGCTGCGCGACAATCACGTCGTACATGCGCGCGCGATCGACCGGCTTTGCGTCGATGTCGAGCCACCGCGCGGCAAAGGCGACCGCATCGGCATCGCCGAGATCGAGAGCGACCTCCGCCCCCGATCGCTCCAACGAAAGCGCCCCAACCGCACCGCGTGGATCGACGATCGCTGCATGTTTTCCCGGTCGAATGTGGCGTGCCGCGTATGTATACGGCGCGAGATCTTCGTAGAGATCGCTATAGGTGACGACCCCGAGTAACCGCATCTCTCGCGCGCGTAATATCTCGCTGCGATGCCGTGGATCGAAAATCTCCAGGCTCTCCTCGCGCGCCCGTCGATTGAAAAATTGAACGCGGAGCCAGGGAAATATCCGCTGCTCGATTCCGTCGGCGCACTGCAGATCGAGCGCGCGAAATTCGAGCGGCCAGAGCACGGCGCTGCTCTCCCGTTCGAGCAATCCGGCGACCTCGACTTCGCAGCCATGGGCGATCAACCAACGGTCGTCACGGCGAAAGCCGAGGTCGATCGCGCAACGCTGCGTGAGCGACCAGCCCGGCTCGAGACGGGCGAACGCCAGCATCGACGCATCGATACCGACGAGCGAGCCTGGTCGCGGAACGAGCGCGAATCGTCGATGGCGGTCGTGAAACCTCACGCGAGCTCCTCTACGATCAGTCGCCGGAGCGCACTCGGGCTCTGCGTTGCAAGCGCTGCAATCGAGATGGTACGCAACTCCCCCTCAAGTTCGTCTTCAACGTCAATCACTTCGATGTCGGCACAGAGATCCGAGGATATATTCACCGATGAAAGGATTCGCTCTATTCGGCGCTCGATCGTCGCCGGATCGCACCCGGCTTCGAGGCGCAACGTCAGCAGAACGTGGTCCTCGGCGCGAAAAGCGCGCACATAGCGGCGAACGAAGCGGCCCACGGGCTCCCATGCAGCATCGTCGTCGGCGACGTTGGCGAGAAATCGTACCGTCCCCGACGCAAGCGCACTCTTCTTTTCATCCCGAGGCTCCTCGGTGCTCGGAGCTGCGGGCAGCGCCGCGAAATGCAGCGCCCGGTCGAATCCGTTGAAGTAGCCGGGGCGCGGATCGTACCCCTGCTCGGGGAAGGCAGGCGGGTATCCCCACTTCGCGGCAAAGTATTTCCAGTTTTCCCGCATCGTCGCGCCGTAATCGACGTTGTTTGCGACGAAACTGCGACTGCCGAAGTGGTGAATGAATGCGTCCTCGCAGACGAAGATTTTATATCCCGCCGCACGCGCGCGCATGCAGAGATCGTCATCTTCGAAATTCCCGACGCCGAATCGTTCGTCGAAGCCGCCGATCTCATCGATGACTATTTTCGGAAAGCACAGGCAGAAGCCGACGGCGCGATCCGTATAATAGCCGTTTGCCCTGTAAAGGCGCGCCCGTTCGGTTGCGAAAGCGAGCATTGCTCTTTCGTCTTCGTAACGCGCATTGGGAATCTGTTGATGGCCGGAGACGCTGTTGCTACGTGGCGCCGTGATTCCAACGGCACGCATAATCTGAAATGGCCGCAGCAACGCCTCGAGCCAACCATCGGCGACCAATACATCGTTATTGAGAACGACGATATACTCGCCTTTTGCCGCTGCCATGCCGATGTTATTGCCGGCGCCGAAGCCGAGGTTTTTTTCGTTGTAGATGATTCGCACGTGCGGATCGTCGATCGAGCGGAGATAGGCGAGCGTGTCCGGTCCCGAGCCGTTGTCGACGATAATGATTTCAAACGGCTCGCGAGTGCGCGCGAGTAGCGATTGCACGGCGAGCTTCGTATATTCCGGCGCGTTCCAACTCAGCGTAACGATTGAGACCATCGCCGGAGGCACCGCCTCGCCGAGCGAGAGTCGACTCTTCAGGAACTCGTCGTCACGCACCAACAAGGAGGCGATGCTGCGTTGATAGGTACGCTCGAAGAGATCGTCACGCGCGGGTTCGGGAGCGGCGGTGAGCACCGGTTCATCCATACCGACGACGCCGAGACCCAGGTCGAGTGCGCGCACGCAGAGATCGGCGAGCGAACCATCGATGCTCGGATACTCCGCGAGCCGAAAGTGCTGCGGCAGGCGCCAGAGCGCGACGAGGAGGAGACGCGCGTCACCGCCGGCCGGCGATGCATCGAAGCCGAGCATCGCTTCGGGAGCCCCGGTCGCGGCGAGCGAATCGTAACGCGTCTCGAGGCGGCGCGAGAGGTGTTCGAACCACGACGGAGCAAGTGCGACGCGCGCGTCGATGAAGAGTGCGTAACGATTGCCGCGGAGTTCCATCGCCGCCCGAGCCGCGGCAATATCATCCGATGCCACCCAGGCGATCGATTCAATTGCGACCGGAGCCGCGCGAAGATCGCGTTCGATGCGCGCGCGATGCTCCGGCGTGCACTCGCCGTGCACGACAGCCTTCACCGATGGCGTCGGCAAGAGGAGCGAGGATATCGCCGCATTCGGCATGACGACCGTTCGCTTGACGAGATACCGTTCGTAATCCCATAGGCCGGCATCGATATGCGGGAAATCGCGCCAACGACGCTCGAGCCGTTCGATATTCGGCATGACGCGGCGAAAGCGTTGCGATCCCGATTGCGATTCGTAATGAAAAAGCACCGCTTGCGGTTCGTAGACGATTTGCAGCCCTTCACGCCGAATTTTCAAACAAAAATCGACGTCTTCATAGCCGTTCCAAAAACCTTCGTCGAGCCCGCCGAGGCGCACGTACAGCTCGCGCGGCGTCGCCAGGCAGGCTCCGGTGACGGCCTGCACGATACGCCGTTTCATGACCGTCGCCCCGTCGGCAGGTGCGAGAAAGCCGTAGTGCGTCGGCGCGATTGTATTGATGCCGTTAGGCACCTCGTTAAATACCACACCCGCGTGCTGAATAACACCGTCACCGAAAAGTAACCGCGCACCGACGACGCCAACATCGTCGCTCGCGAATGGCGCAAGCAACGCTTCGAGCCAACCCGGCAACGCCTTCGTGTCGTTGTTGAGGAGCACGAGAAAGCGCCCCGATGCGACCGCTGCACCCTGGTTGTTCGCGACGGCAAAACCGAGGTTCCGTTCGTTGACGATCGTTTTCAACCAGGGAAAATCCGCGAGGACGGTCGCGGTATCGTCGGTCGAACCGTTATCGACGACGATGACCTCCCCCATGAGGTCGCGCGGTAACGTCTCAGCGAGTGATTGCAAACAGACGCGTGTGAGCGCGGCTTTATTGAAGACCGGTATGATAATCGAGTAGTGCAATGTCGGCGCTATCGAACGAGCGCGGCGTCGGCAATGCGACGCGCGTCCTCAAAGCGCTCCTGTCGCAGATAGAGCATCGAGAGTTCGACGGCGATGCGCGGAGGATCGAAGCGAAGTGCCGCGAGGAGCATCTGCTCGCTCTCGTCATCCCGACCGACCTGCTGCAGCATATTCGAGCGAAGTACCACTGCTTCGATGTTCTGCGGGCTTTGCGCCAGCACCGCCTCGGTCGCCGCAATTGCTTCATCGAAGGCTCCGCGCGCCCGAGCATCGACGGCCAAGAACATCTGCGCGCGCTGATAGAACTCGCCGCTCCCGATGGGGATCTTTTGCGCCCATTGCCGCGCGCTCTCGGCATCGCCCATGCTCGAACTTGCGAGCGCCGCGCCGAGTAAGAGCGCCGGGTCACCGCCATCGTGTTCCAATCCGCGTTCGGCGATCGCGCGCGACTCGGAGAAACGCCCCTGCGCGAGCAGACGGCTCGCGCGGCGACGGAAATCCGCGATTTCCAGCGGCTCGGCTCCATCTTCGGCGGCATAGAGCCGCTCGACGGCGCCGAGATCGCCGCGCGCGCGCAAGAGCGCTTCGAGCGGATCGAGTGCGAGCGCGGCTCCCGGCATGCGCTCCGCGGCCTCACGCAGAAACTGCTCGCGCTCCGGCCATCCATTGCGCTCGCAGACGGCGGCGCCGGCCATGAGCACCGGAAACTGCGCGATCGGAGATATCTGCGGAGTCGCCGCGTGAATCGCGTCGAGCGCCTCTCGATCCCGATGTGCGCGCAGGAGAAAGTTGACGTAGTCGACCGCACTCTGGTCGGATGGGAGATCGTGAAATGCTGCAGCAAATGTACGCGCCGCGTCGTCTATACGCTTCAGTCGTTCGTACGCACGGGCGAGATTGAGGCGGAGCGGTAATGCAGATGGGCGATTTTTTAGGCCCTTCTCGAACCACTCCACAGCGGCCTCGTCGTTGCCCTCCGCGACGTAGGTTGCGCCGACCTCGCTGTAGGCCTTCCATTTGGAAACCTCGTCGTCAACGACGAACTGCAAATGGTTATAATCACCGTCGTCGATCGCAGATTGAAAAGCTTCGCGCGCATCGGCAAGCCGTTTCTGCGCAACGAGAGCCTTCCCAAGCGCAAAATGCCCATTCGCATAACGAGGTGAAAACTTCAGGCAGAGTCGCGCCGCTTCTTCGCCCTTCACCGGGTCGTTCATTTTTTCGGTATAGACATCGGCGAGCGCAGATAAACCGTTGGAGAAAAATCCACGCGGCTGATCCTTGTTCACCTCGATCATCTTCTCGAGGGCGCTGCGCGCCGTCTCGTAATCACCGATCAGAAAAGCCGTCGTGCCCAGGTTGAACCAATGGAATGCCTCTTCGGGTTCCCGCTCAACGGCCGCCTTGACGATCGCCAGGTTGCGAGCTCCCTTGTCGCGCTCGGTCACGATCTCTTTGAGGTAACCGCTATGTTTGATCGCAATCGGCGAGGCCGATGCCTTCAACCCGAGTTGCGATTGATCGAGCGTGATAAATTCGTGGATCAAACCGCGATAGCGAATGCGCGGGTGGTTGGGGAAGATGCGGATCAGCAAGTGCGACATCTGCCCGGTGCCTTGATAGTCGTTCGACTCGTTATAACAGCGGACCCAAACTCCCGTATCGAATGCGGGCACATCCTTCAGTTGTGCGAGCAACGATTCGCTGCCCGGCAGATACTCTTCGTCGGCATCGAGCATAAAGATCCAGCGGTACGATGCCATCGCGATCGCTTCGTTGCGCGCCCAAGCAAAATCGTTGCGCCACTCCCGGATCTCGATCTTCGCACCGAACTCCCGTGCAATTTCGACGGTTCGGTCGGTCGAGCCGGTATCGACGACACAGATTTCATCGACGTATGGAGCGATACTCTGGAGACACTTGGCGAGAAAGCGCTCTTCGTTCTTGACGATCATGCAGAGGCTCAAACCCGCAGGAAGCTGCGGAGCATCGGCGGGCGGGCGCGGCAAAGAGATCGTTTGCGCGATGGTGGCGGGCTGCGTCGGCGGTGGGGAGACGCTCGGCTGGCTCACCGCCTGTTTTTTTGATTTTATCCGAACCGGCATGCTCTCTTCTTCTTCGGCATCTTCATCTGGAGCTCTTACCCGCAGTCGTAATGCGCACAAAAAATCGGGGCCCGCGAATGCGAGCCCCGATCCCAGGTTGGTTACCCGAGGATTCCGCCTTAGCGGAAGAGTCCGAGAACCGACTGAGCGTTCGTGTTGGACTGTGCCAACACCGAGGTGCCGACCTGTACCAGCACTTGGAGTTTCGTGAACTCCGTCGTCGCCTGACCGACGTTGAGGTCGCGAATCGACGATTCCGAAGCCTGCAGGTTGACGGCCGCGATGTTGGCGTTGTTCGCATCTTCGTTGAGGCGGACGACGACTGCACCGAGGAGTGCCTGCTGGTTGAGAATCGTGTTGAGCGCCTGGTCGATCTGACCGATGGCGTCTTCCGAAC
>JAJXVC010000056.1 GCA_021782295.1 bacterium
CACCCGTTCACGTCGATGCCGACGACGAGGAGGACGACGAGGATATTCAGCCCGAGAGCATTCCGCCGCTCGGCGGTGGGGGGCATGCCGCCGGCGCCGCGAGCGCCGAGGGCGGCCGCCGTCGCCGTCGCCGCCGCGGGCGTCGCGGTCGCGGTGGTGCCGGTACAGGCGCTCCCGGCGCGGGGGCACCCGTTCCCGATCGTTCGCTCTTTAGCGTCGGCAGCGACGGTGCAGCCAAGCCGACGGGACGCATCGTTCCGCCCGAGCCTTCGCGTGCGATCGCGCGCTACTCCGCACCAACGCCTCCGGCGGTCGAAGCACCGCCGCCGCATCTGCGCGCTCCGCACGAAGAGCCACAGCCGACGAAGCCGGCGCGCGCTCGTCGTCCGCGGGCAGGCAAAGTGACCGCGGAGATTCCGGCGATTCAGCGCGCGGCGCTACCCGCTCCGCCCGCGACGGAGAAACCCGCCGTGAAACGCAGCACGACGAAGAAAGCGACGGCACCGAAAGCCGCCGCCGCGAAAACCACGACGACTGCTGCGAAGAAAACTCCCGCCAAGAAAGCGACGAGTACGGTGAAGAAAGCTCCGGCGAAAAAGGCCGGAGCAAAGAAAAGCCCCGCAGCGAGCGGGGCCAAGAAGAAGACGAGCGCAACGGCGGGGCGCAAGAAGAGCTCGTAGCGCCGATCGCGCTATCGCAGCGAGTTGCGATCGTCGAAAGGCGATCGCAACCGACTGCCGTCTACAGGCAGCCGGAATGCTGCCGACCTGCCGGCACCAACGGCAAATAGATGAGCGGCGCAATGCTCGACGGAAAACGGCCCATTCGCTGCACGTCGAGCGATGAAAAATCATCGTCGCCTCGACTTGACGAGACGGTGACTTCGGTAAAGCCCGGGCACGATCGAAAAGCAGTGAAGCGAAAATTCAACGTCGTCGTTTGATCGCTGTTTATTCCGGCTCCGAACGCATAGGCATTCGAGGTATCGGCTTTTACGACCCTGATTGAATATGTATCGGGCGGCAGCGTCAAAAAGACGTAGAATCCGTGTCGATCGGTGTACCTTTTGCCGGTGTAACTTGGAGAAGCGACGGTGACCAGCGCGTTTGCGACGGGTCGCCCGCTCGCCTCGCGGACGTAGCCTCTTAGGACGCCGGTCGTGCCGGCATCACATCGATTCCAAGCGCTCAGCGCGAAGAGCAGTGGAAGTGCTGCAAGCATCAAGCGCCCTCTCGCTCGTCGCAGGGCGAGGCTGACGCCCGATGATTGCGTCACGTTCACGGAAATCGGCTAGCCGGCGTGCAAGGCGCTAGAGCTTCGTCGTTATTCCGGAGTTTTGCGCGGATATTTCACCATCCAAAACTTCTATCGCGCGTTTGAGTTGTACGTCGTGTGCCGGGCGCCCGAATTGCGCATCTTTATTTTCGGCGACGACGATATTGGGGATGATGCCCTTATGGTTGATGTAGTGATACTCCGGCGTGAGGTAGCGCGCGGTCGTAATCTTTACGGCTCCGCCGTCGCGCAGCGGGAAGAGTGTCTGCACGACGCCTTTTCCGAAAGTCTTCGTACCGATCACCACCGCAGTTCCGCTCTCTTTGAGTGCCGCAGTCGTAATTTCCGAGGCCGATGCGGTGTACCCGTTGACCAGCACGACCAGCGGAACCGGCGAGATTGCCGTTCCATCGGCTTCGAGCGTATCGATATGCTTGCCGCTGGTTTCGATTGAAACGATCGGCCCTTCGGCGATAAACTTCGAACTCACCGAAACGGCAGCCTGAAGATAGCCGCCGCCGTTATTGCGCAGGTCGAGCACGAACGCACGCGCACCCTCTTTATGAAGGCGCGAGAGCGCCGTCGCTAATTCGGCTCCGGTCGTTTCACCGAAGACCGTCAATGCGACGTAGCCGATTTTTCCCGGCAGCATTTTATCGAAGACGGTAATTTGATGAATCTTCGCACGCGTCAGCACGATCGGCTTCGGCAACAGCGCGCCGCTGCGTTCGACGGTGAGCGTTACCTGCGTGCCGATTTTTCCGCGTAATTCCTTGCTCGCTTCGACGGTCGTGATGCCGTAGGTCGATTTGCCGTTGACGGCGGTAATGAGGTCGTCTTGCTGGATGCCCGCCTTATCGGCCGGGCCGCCGGGAACGACCTGATAGACGGAGATATATTTCGTCTTATTATCGGGCTGAATGACGATGCCGGTTCCGCCGAAATTCGTCCCGTCGAGCCCGTTGTTGAGCGCCTTATAATCTTTGGGATCGAGAAAGACGGTCCAACGGTCGTGCGCCGAGTACATCATGCCCCAAAGTGCCGCGAACACGTATGGCTTGAGCGGGCGATTTTTTCCGCCGAGCATGCGCGCCCGTTCGATTTCGTAGGCGATCGCGCGGAGATTCCCCGTGGTACTGCCGGTAGCCAACAACGGCGGCAGCGTGCGTTTCGCGACATGTTCGTGTGCGAGTTCGAGTACGAGGCCGTAGCGAACGCCGTTGAGTACGCGCTCGATGGGCAGCTTCTTGTAGAATGTCGTTGTGAGGCGGGTGTACGCCGTCGAAAGGTCGGCGCGATCGCCTGCGGGGAGAGCCGCAGTCGCGGCGCCGGCAACGCGGAGCAGCGGGGAGGTGAGCGCGGCGATCGTGAGGGCGGCGACCGCGGTGAGGGTGCGTCGTTTCATCGCTTGGTAGAACGCGTTAGCGCCTTCAAACGTGCCAGTGCCACCGTCAATTGTTTGTCCTGCGGGCTGCCGAAGGGGATATCGACCGGCTGATTGACCACGATATCGGGTTGGAGCCCCTTATGGTTGATATCTCGATTGAGGGGCGTGACGTAACGGGCCACGGTGATTTTCAAGGCTCCTCCTTGGGGCAGCAGATAGAGTTGTTGAACGACGCCCTTGCCGTAGGTTCGCGTACCGATCGCTGTGGCGAGGTGGTAATCCTGAAGGGCGCCGGTGGTGATCTCCGCGGCACTCGCCGTGAACTTGTTCACGAGCACGACCAACGGCGAGAGGCCGTCGATTGCGTCGCCCGTCGCTTCGCTCTCCACCTTCGTGCCGTTGCGATCGATCGTCGAAACAATCGGTCCGCTTGGAACGAAATTGCTGACGATTTTCACCGCTTGTTCGACGAGCCCGCCGCCGTTATCGCGAAGGTCGAGGATATATCCCTTCACGTGCTTTGCCTTGAGCGCGAGCAGCGCTTTTCGCATTTCATGCGCTGAGTTGGCACCGAATTCGCTTAAATGAATGTATCCAAAACCGTCGATCCTCTGCGAATAGACGGTCGGCACGATCACGATGCTACGGACGATTGAGAGGTCGCGTTTCTGCGTTGGTTTGTTAAACGGCGCGACTTCCAGGCGCACCGTACTGCCTTTCGGGCCGCGAATCCAACGCTGCACGATATCGGTCGCAACGTGCGCGACGGATTTTCCGTCGACGGAACTGAGGATAGCCGGGTAGGTGAGCCCCGCTTTCGATGCGGCGAGCCCAGGCAGCGGCTGCAAAAGAATACGTCCGTCACGCAACTGGAAAATGTACACACCGATGCCGCCGAAGTCACCGCCGGAAAGGCTTTCGTCGAGCTGCTTCCACTGACGCGGCGGTAAATAGACGGTGTAGGGATCGTGCGGTGCGGCGAGGATCCCTCCCAACGCGGCATCGATCAAGCTGCGTTGGCTCGCCTTTTTGAGATGCGCCGCATCGAGACGATATGCAGCGTCGAGTGCGTCGGCGAGATGCTCGCCGTCAAGGACGGCGTGGCCGCTCGGAACGATCGCCATCGGCGCGGGCTTGGCAATGCCGTGCCGATGGAGATATGCCGTCGCCCCCGTCTCCCCGCCGCGGAGCAGTTTTGCCGCGGTTATCGGCTCGTAATAATATTTCTCAACATCGCCGAAGCCGGTTGCAAGCGTCTGTGCGCCGGGCAGCGCGGCGAGCCGCTGCGCTTCCTTCGCCGCCCTGAGGCGCGCGAGCCCAATCCAGGCCAGGGCGATACAGGCAATAACGGCGACAACGATGACGAGAGGAGCTTTGGAGCGGGGTTTCGGCGCGTCGTTCAAGCGGAGATCTCAGTTTCTGCAAGTGAGGGGATGAAAAGCCTTACGGAAGGCGTGGGGCGGGATCGACGGGTTTTCCGTTGATACGAATCTCGAAGTGAAGGTGCGGGCCGGTCGAATAGCCGGTGGTTCCGACTGCACCGATTGCTTGCCCTTGCTTCACATGTTGACCCGCCGTGACGTAAAAGGCCGAGAGATGCCCGTACGCCGTGGAGTAGCCGTCACCGTTATCGATCAGAATAAATTTACCATATCCGCCGTACCATTGCGCCATCATCACCGTCCCGGAAGCTGCGGCGGTGATTGTGGTGCCCATCGGAGCGGCGATATCGAGCCCGGTATGAAACTCCGGCGCGCTCCCGAACGGGTTTTTGCGCCATCCGAAGGGTGAAGTAATGATCCCGGTAACGGGCCAGGTGAAATGGATCGGTCCGTGGGGCGCGACGGCATTTCCCGCGATTCCCTCGGCGCGTCGGCGCGCCGCCTCTTCGGCCGCAATCTCCGCTTGGCGGCGACGGATCAGCGCTTCGAGACGCGCTTCCTCTGCGGCGGTCAGTTCTTCGTAGGTCGCCACCTCAACGGCGGCGCTGCGGCGCTGCTCGTTGGCGAAGGCAACGAGATTGCTGCGTTCGGCGGCGAGGGCTGCAAGCCGATTTTGTGCTTGTTGCTGCGCCTGTTGTTGGGCCTGCAGAGCGAGTTGCATGCGTTGCAAATTGCGTTGCACGGAAGCAACCTTACGCTCGGCGTTCCGACGAGCGATGACGGCCTTTTCGTTCGCTTTGATGAGCAGTTGGAGATCCTGCCAGCGTTCCACGAAGTCACTAAAAGATGTTGCCGAGAGAAGGACGCTCAGGTAGTCCGGCTCGCCGTATTCATAGATGCCGACGAGACGCTTGCGCAGGAGTCCGTTTTGAAAAGCGAGCGACTTTTTTGCAGCTGCGAGTTGGACGGAGTTCCACGAAATGCGCGCCTGCAGCGAACGTTCTTGCGAAGAAAGAACACCGAGTTGCGAACGCACCGAAGACATCGCGGCATTCGTCTGAGCAAGTTGCGCCTTGAGGCTGTGTACGCGCGCCGAAACCGCATTGAGACGAGCGCGCTTCTCTTGCAGCTTCTTGGCCAGGCCGCCGGCTTTTGTGCGCTCTTGCTGAATCCGCCTCTGGATTTGCGTGTGGCCCGCTCCAACGAATGAAAGCAGCATCGTCGCTGCCAAAGCTATGGAGGAAAAACGTCTCACGTGCGCCGCTTATCCTTCACGTACGCCGAGCCTTCGATGGATTTTGCATAGGATTTCAACTCGGCTGCAATGAGGCCGATCTGTCCGTAATCGGTCAGCTTGCGGTGTTCGTTGGAAAGCGCTGCGATCGATACGGACATTAGCGGCACCCGAACGGGCTCTCCGCGGCGGTCGTGTGTCTCGACATAGCCTACGCGCCGATCGTTTTCAGAATAAAGCGAAGCGACACGCTCGTCGAACTCTTCCAGGATAACCTTGGCGATCTCGTCGCAGCGTTCCGCTGTGGTGAGGATAACGAAGTCGTCGCCGCCGATATGGCCGAGTAGATCGCCGGGGTTGCCGCGACGGCGCACGGCATCGAGTGAAATCGACGCGAGCATGACGATTGCGTCGTCGCCGCGCCCAAAACCGTAGACGTCGTTAAATGCTTTGAAATTATCGAGATCGAGATAGAGGACCGCGAACGGTCGTTCGCCGGAGATGCGTCGCCGAAGCTCGGCTTCAATGGAGATGTTTCCCGGCAGTCGCGTCAGCGGCGAAAGAGAGGAGTCGGATTCGTGGCGCACGATGCGCGCGCGAACGCGCGCAAGCAATTCCGCCGGGCCGAAGGGTTTGGTAATATAGTCATCCGCGCCCGCGTCGAAGCCGAGAACTTTATCTTCGGGTTCTCCACGCGCAGTAAGCATGACGATCGGTACTGAAGCCACCGTCGGGTTGGGGTGCGAGCGCAACCGACGCGCGGTCGCGAAACCATCGAGCAGCGGCATGCGCACGTCGAGCAAGATGAGATCCGGCCGCGCATCCTCGACGCGTGCGAGCGCATCTTCACCATCGGTTGAGAGCTCGACGTTGTACCCTGCAAGCTCGAGATTCGTGGAAATAACGCAACGAAGTTGCTCGTCATCGTCGACGACGAGGATGGTGTGCCGGGCAGCCTCCTCGATGCGATTCATGTGCGCAAATACCGCCCAATCGAGAACCACGATGAAAGTCCGCCGATGGCGATGCCGACGAGCAGCAATTGCAGGGCGATCGGAAACAGCGCTACGTGCGTGGCGTTGAGTTCAAGCCAAGGTAACGCAAGCGCGAGCTTCGACCAAAGCGCGGCCTTCCCGATGCCTAGAATCAGCAGCGCGACGATCGACCCAAGCAGCCCATGCAGCACGCCCTCGCAAACAAACGGCATGCGTACATAGGTGGCGGTCGCACCGACGAGCTGCATGATCGCGATTTCGCGTCGGCGTGCGAATACCGTCAGCCGGATCGTATTTGAAATGATGATCGCAGCTACGAAAAGCAGTGCGACGATAAGCGCGATGCTTACTCTTCGCAATACTACTCCGAGTTGCAGTAAACGTCCGACGATGGTTTTTCCGTATATAACGTTTGCAACCCCGGGTTCGGCGCGTAGTTCATCGGCGACTGCGGAAACTTGCGATGGATCGCTTACACGAACGCGAAATTTGTCGGGCAGGGGGTTTTGCGTGAGCATCGATACGTCGATCGATCCTTGCGTCTGACGGCGCAGTTGCTTGAGCCCTTCGGCCTTCGGCACGAAGGTGAACGATGCAACGCGTCGATCCGCTCGCAATACTGCGCGAAGGTGGTTTTCTTGCGCAGGAGCAGCGTTGGTGTGAAAGTAGACCGATATTTCGATCTGCTTGAGCAGACGATCGCCGACTCCGGCAAGCGTTAATCGCACGAAAAGAAAGAGACCCAATAAAACAACGGTCACCGCGACGGTGCCGATCGCGGTGGCTTGCATGCCGGCGTTGCGCGTAAAATTGCGCCCCACCTCACCCAGAAAGAACTTGACCTTGCCCCAGTCCAAGATAATAAAAACCCCGCTCTTCATCGGTGAAAATGCGCCCGTCTTCGAGCCGAACGACGCGTTTACGCATCCGGTCGACGACGGACTGATTGTGCGTTGCAACCACGACGGTGGTGCCCTTGGTGTTGATGCGCAACAACAGATCCATAATCTCGGTCGTATTTTCAGGGTCGAGGTTGCCGGTCGGTTCGTCGCAGAGCAAGAGTTTTGGATTGTTGACGATCGCCCGAGCTATAGCGGTGCGCTGCTGCTCTCCTCCGGAGAGTTCGCTCGGAAACATGCGACTTTTGTGCGCGAGGCCTACCAGATCGAGGGTGCGCGGCACCTGCCGTTCGATCTCACGTGTGTGTGCTCCGGTGACGTGCATCGCAAAAGCAACGTTTTCCCAGACCGTTTTGTCGTTAAGGAGCTTAAAATCTTGAAAAATGACGCCGAGGTGCCGCCGAAGGGAGGCCACGCGCGCACCGCGGAGTTTATCGACACGGATGCCGTCCACGACGATTTCGCCGTTGCTGGGGGTCGCGTCATGATAGAGCAACTTCAGCAGACTCGATTTCCCCGTTCCCGAGCTGCCGACGAGAAAGAGGAAGTCCCCTTTCGCGATTTCAAGCGTGACGTTGTCGAGTGCCCGTACCCCGTTGGGATAGGTGAGGGAGACGTTGCGAATCGAGATCATTGCTAGAGGAGGGGTTTTCCGGCGTCGGCAGCCTATACCTCCGGCATGAACTTCGATTTAACCGACGAGCAGCTTGCTATTTCGCGCCTTGCCCGCGAGTTCGCCACCGACGAGGTACGCCCGCGTGCCGAGGAGATGGACCGCGAGGAGGCCTTCCCCTACGACCTGGTCGCCAAGATGGCCGAGCTCGGATTCCTGGGGCTTCCCTTTCCCGAAGCGTACGGCGGCGCCGGGGCCGATACCGTCAGCTATGCGCTGGCGATTATGGAGATCGCGCGTGCCGACGCCTCGACGGCGATTACGATGGCCGCGCATGTTTCGCTCGGCGCGACGCCTTTCTATCTCTTCGGGACTGAAGAGCAAAAGCAGCGCTATCTCGTGCCGCTCGCGCAAGGGAAGATGCTTTGGGGTTTCGGCCTCACCGAGCCCGAGGCGGGGAGCGATGCCGGCAATTGCCGCACGACCGCGCAACTCGAAAACGGGCAATGGCGAATCAACGGCACCAAAGCATTCATCACCAATTCCGGCACCGATCTCACCGGCGGCACCACGATTACCGCGATCTCGGATCGTCGCGCCGACGGTCGCCCCGAGATTTCGAATATCTTCGTACCGCAAGCTACTCCCGGATTTACGCGCAGCAAGAAGTATCGCAAGATGGGCTGGCGTGCGTCGGATACCCGCGAACTCTCATTCGTCGATGCGCGCGTTCCCGAGGAAAATTTGCTCGGCAAGCGCGGCGAAGGGCTCAAACAGTTTTTGACCATTCTCGATGGAGGGCGCATCTCGGTCGCCGCGTTGAGCGTCGGCCTGGCGATGGGCGCCTACGACGAAGCGCTCGCGTATGCAAAAGAACGTCGAGCATTCGGGCAGACGATTTCAAAATTTCAGGCGATTCAATTCAAGCTCGTCGACATGCTCTGCGAGATCGAGCATTCCAAACTCATGGTGCTCAAGGCCGCGTGGGAGAAAGATAACAAGCGCGACTTCCTCCAAACGGCGAGCTTAGCGAAACTCTACGCGGCCGAAGTCTCGCGGCGCGTGGTGAACGAGGCGGTGCAGATCCACGGGGGCTATGGCTTCATGGATGAGTACCCGGTATCGCGGATGTACCGCGACCAGAAGATCAACGAGATCGGCGAGGGGACAAACGAGGTCCAGCGCGTGGTCATCGCGCGGCGGATGGGGATCTAAGCAAGCCGGCGCCGGTTTTTCTTGCCTCCGTGTCGTGCAACTTCGAGGGCCGACGCCCTATTTAAACGGCACGGAGGTAGTGATTATGCGTTCAACGTTTTTCCGTTCGCTCGCGCTCGGCACTCTGCTCCTGGGGATTCTGACACCGGCGGCCCGTGCGGCTCTGCCGGTAGGTGCGAAAGCGCCGATGTTTACGTTACAAGCGACCCAGGGCGGTAAAGTATTTCCGTTTTCGCTTGCTGCGGCTCTCAAGAAAGGGCCGGTCGTTCTCTATTTTTATCCCGCGGCGTTTACCCCGGGTTGCACGATCGAAGCGCACGATTTCGCCGCCGCGATCGGCAAATATAAAGCGCTTCACGCAACGGTGATCGGCGTTTCGCATGACCCGCTTGCAAAGTTGCAGAAATTTTCCGTCAGCGTTTGCCGCCGAAAATTTCCAGTCGCCGCCGATACCAATCAAACGGTAATGAAAGAATACGACGCCGTGCTTACGGCGGCGCCACAGTATGCAAACCGTACGTCGTATGTGATTTCACCCAAAGGCCGAATAATTTACACGTACACGAATCTGCGGCCCGGGAAACACGTCGCAAACACGCTTGCCGCCTTAAAGCGTTGGGAGGCGACCAACAAGATC
>JAJXVC010000057.1 GCA_021782295.1 bacterium
CCCGAACGCGGTCAGTATGCGGGCGATGACGAGCGCGAGAACGACTGCGCCGGCACCGATAAGCGCATTGCGTGTGTCGGCGATATTAAAGCTCGCACCCATCCACGCGAAAAGCACGAAATTCAGGGCAACCGCGGCCCAACGCCAAAGCACCTCGGCTGCATCGAGCATCGCCTCACCGATCGACCGTTCGATGCGCGTACGCATGAATATCCCGAACGTCACGACCGCGATAATCCCCGAGCCTCCGAACGCCTCGGCTCCCGCGACGACGGCATAGACACCGAGCACGCTGAGCAACCAAAGCCCGAATGCGTGGCGAAAGCGCATCGCGCAAGCGATTCTTCCGAGCAGATCGCCGACCGTCGCACCGATCGCCGCGGCGACGAGTGCCAGCACGAAATTACTTGCCCGCACCAATGCGACCGCACAGGCATCGTTAAACAGCGATTCCGCCTCGACGATCGTCACGAGCTTCGCCGGCGCGCCGACCGAGCGAGCGAAGGCGATCGCGGCGATAGGATCGGTCGCGCTCAGCGCCGCGCCGACCATCCACGCCAACGGCCACGAGAACGAGAGCAAGAGCAGCGCGCCGACGACGCAGAGCGCAGCAATCGCGACGCCGGGAAAAACGAGCGTCGCTATCGGTCGCCAGGCGCGTCGCACCGCAGGGAGATCGAGATTCCACGCCGCTTCGAAAAGGAGCGGAGGAACGATATAATGCAGCGCAGCCGGAGCAAAAGCCGCACCGACCGGCGCTGAAAAACTGAGGCCCGCTGCGGCACCGAGCAAGGCCACTCCCGGGAGTACCCAAATCGGCAGCGCGCGCGGGCTTCGTACCACGCTCGTTAATGCACGTGTGTAAAGTTGCCGACCCGAACGCCGAGTTCGGTGATGCGCTCGATTGCGGCGCGCATGCCGATCGTCGCCGCCGGACGCCCGACGAGATCGAAGTAGCGATGCGGGTCGATATTGAGCGTTCGCGTCTGCACCATATCGACGGGGCGATCTGCTAAGAACTTCTCCATCGCGGCGATCTCCTCAACGTCGTCGGTGACGCCGGGATGCGTTAAGAGATTGAGTGAGACGCGCAGCCCCGCTTTGCGGGCGACGCGAATCGATTCCAACACCTCGGCGAGCCCGTATCCCTGCGGGCGATAGTACGCCGCATAGGTCGCTTCGCGAAAACTGTTCAGACTGATCCGCACGGCCTGGAGCCCGGCATCGATGCAGCGCGCGAGTTCGCGCGGACGACTCCCGTTGGTGTTGAGATTGATCGTGCCGTTCGCGCGCGCGCCGCGAATTTTTTCAATCGCCGCGGCGATGGTGTGCGAGCGCAGCAGTGGTTCGCCTTCGCAGCCCTGTCCGAAACTTACAATCCCGTCGGCAACCGCTTGCAGATGCTCGATCGCGACGCGGGCGATCTCTTCCGCTTGCAGTTCGACGGCGATCCGCCGCTGCGGCGAAGGGAGTCCGGCCTCGGGATCTTGTTCGGAGATGCATCCCACGCAGCGCGCATTGCATTTCGGCGAAACCGGGAGCGCCGCTTCACCGCGACCGAGAAAGACGTTTTGCGCCGTAAAACAGCCGTACTCACCGGCGCAAATCCGCAACTGTGCGAGCATGCGATTTTCGGGATCGCGCGCGCAGCGCCGTTCGAGTATTGCATCGAGCTCGCCCTCGGCAAAGCGGCGCGGTTCCCAGTCTTCATCGCGATCGGTTCGCATCGCTGCGACGTAGAGTTCGTCGTCGAGCGCGCAGGCGAAGGTATAGCCGAAGAGCGGTAACGTCGGTGCATTCGCTTCGGCCTCGAAGGCCGGAACGAGCAGGCGCGTATACCCGGCGGGAAGCAGCACGCCGAGCGCATGACGGCGTTTTTCGATGCCGCGCCCCCCGAGCGGCCGCCGCAACGGCAACAGCGTCGGTACGCTTCCCGGCGGCGCCGGAATCAGTTCTTCGGGGCGCGGCGAACGGACGATTCCACCATCGGCGAGCGCTTCGCAACTCTCGTCGAAATAATAGCGTCCGCGTGCATCGGCATAGGCGAGCGTCGCGCGCGCGCGTTTACGCGCCATCGTCGTTGAGAAATCCGTCGAAAACGTGCGCCGCCGGACCGATCAGCGTTGCCTCGCCGCGTACGTCGAACTCCACCGCGAGGCTACCGCCGGGAACCTCGATGCGCATCGGCGCCGGCAATGCATCGCGCATGCGCGTTGCCGCGGCAACGGCGACCGCTCCGGTTCCGCAGGCCTGCGTTTCGCCGACTCCGCGTTCGAAGTGACGGACGCGCACGCGATCGCGCTCGACCCGCGCGAGATGCACGTTCGCTCCGCCTTCGAACGCCGGATCTTCGGCAATCGTTGCCGCGGCTGCGGCGAGATCGTAACCGTCAATGCTCTCGACAAAGAGAACGACGTGCGGATTTCCGACGCTCACCACCGTCGCGTCGGGGAATGCGCGCGTTCCGTACGAGATGCTCGTCGTGCCCATCGCGACGCGAACCCGCCAATCTCCCTCGCGGCTCTCGACCACCGTCTGCCGAATACCCGCGAGAGTTTCGATATCCAGCCGATCCGGTTCGCCCGCTTCGGCAAGAAATCGCGCCACGCAGCGAATACCGTTGCCGCACATCTCCGCCTCGCTGCCGTCGGCATTGATGACGCGCATGCGGGCGTCGGCGACAACCGAGGTTTCGATGACAAGGACGCCGTCTGCACCGACGCCGGTATGTCGGTCGCACCACCGACGCGCGAACGACGAAGGATGCGCGAGCGGGCGCGTACGCGTATCGAGAACGATGAAATCGTTCTTCGTCCCATGCATCTTCGAAAAAGGAACTCTCGCCATCTACGAAGGCGTTGGCGCAACCGTCAGGGCTTCCTCCGCCGCGCGCACGAGATCGTCGGCTTCGAGCCATTCGACATTCGGCTCGGTGCGAATCCAAGCGATCTGACGGCGCGCGTAGCGACGCGTCGCCCGCGCCAATGCGACCAAGGTCTCGTCAAAGGTACTCTGCCCTCGCAGATAGGCGAGCGCTTGTGGAAAACCGACGGCATCGGCGGCGACCGCACGCATGCCCAGCGCCTCGGCTTCTTCGAGCAGACCTCCGGCAAGCATCGCGCGCGCGCGCACGTCGATGCGCCGGTCGATCTCGGCAATCGGCAGTGCGAGCGCGAAGGTGCGAAAACTTAACCCGTGCGCAAGCAAGGTCGGAATCTCCGCCGCCGCATCGCGCGGCGGTGCAAGCGCGATCTCGAGCGCTCGCCCGATGCGATAGCGATCGTTGCGTTCGATCGCCGCCGCGCGTTGCGGCTCGCGAAGCGCGAGCCAGTCGTGGAGAAATTCCGGAGGGTGCAACTGCAACTCGCGCGCGATCCGCGCCCGCAGGTCGTCGTCGCCGCGCTCCCCGAGTGCAACGCCGCCGCGCAGAACGCGCAAGTAGAATCCGGTGCCGCCGACGACGATCGGGCGCCGTCCGCGCGCGCGAATATCGAGAATCGCCGCCATCGCATCGCGCGCGTAGCGCGCCGCCGAGTAGCGCTCCTCCGGATCGAGAAACTCGACGCAATGATGCGGCACTTCGCGCTGCGCCGCGGCATCCGGAGCGGCGGTCCCGACGCTCATCCCGCGGTAGATCTGCCGCGAATCGGCTCCAACGATCTCGCCGCCGACGGCACGAGCGATGCGCATCGCCACCTCGCTCTTCCCCGACGCCGTCGCGCCGACGATCACGCAGAGATCGATCACGCGCGTTTGAAGAGCCGTGCCACCATCTCGGGCTCTATACGCAGCATCGTGGGGCGCCCATGCGGGCAATGCATCGGGTTGGCGCACTGTTGGAGATCCTCGACCAAGCGCACCATCTCCGTAAACGCGAGCCGTTCGCCCGCTGTGGTCACGGAATGACAGGCAAGCGAGGCCCAGACCCGCTCGCGCACGTCGCGCTGCGGCGCTTCGTCGGCGAGGTCGTCGAGAAAGCCGGCGATATCGAACGTGCGCGCACCGTAACCGGCAGGGGTCGCGGTGATGCGGAAACTCCGTTCGCCGAAGGCTTCGATCGCCAGCCCTCCGTCGCGCAAGGATTCGAGCGCACTCTCAAGCCGCTCGCTCTGCGCGAGATCGAGTTCGACGATCGTCGGCACGAGCAGCGGTTCGCTCGGGGCATGCGCAGCAGCGGCCGCGACGATGCGTTCGTAGGCGATGCGTTCGTGCGCCGCATGCTGATCGACGAGCAGAATCGTGCTGCCGTCGCTGGCGAGAATGTAGGTGCTGTCGATCTGCGCGAGTACGCGTAGCCCATTCGTTCCCGCGTTTCCAGCACGTGCGGAGAACGCATCGATCGGCAGGAGTTGCGCTTGTTCGCACGGCTCGGCGGGAGCAAGCGAGATACCGTTATCGGGAACGGCGCGGAGACTCTGCGCCAAACGTTCGCGTGCATCGCCACGTAACGTCGCCGCGAGTGCGTGCCGAACGCTGTCGGCGACCTGCGATCCGAAGCGCAGCCGAACGTCGCTCTTCGTCGGGTGGACGTTGGCATCGACGTGATCGGGCGGAAGATCGAGCATCAGTACGCCGTACGGCTGTCGACCGATCATCGCAAACGTTTGGTACCCCGCGCTCCAGGCCCCGGCCAGCAGCGAACTGCGCAACAAGCGCCGGTTCACGAACAACAGTTGCATGCGTCGATCGGCGCGCTCGTTGCCGGGAGCGCTGATAAAGCCTCGCAGTTTTCCGTGCATCGATGCCGCCGCCGCGCCATCGATCTCCAGCATCGTTTGCGCCGCCGCGCGCCCGAAGACTGCAGCGAGCCGCTCCCGCGCATCGTTTGTCGCAGGCATCGCCCACTGCTGTTCGCCGTCGTTACGCAAGAGAAAGGCAATCTCGGGATAGGCAAGGGCAAAGGCGCTCAGCCATGCGTTGATGCGCGCGAACTCCGTACCCGGGGATTTTAGATACTCGCGCCGCACCGGCACGTTTTCGAAGAGTCCTTCGGCGACGACGCTCGTCCCGACCGGAGCGGCGATCTTCACAACCGGTTCGACGATCTCGCCGTAAGCAACGATCTTCGCGCCGATCTCTTCCCCGCGGGTGCGTGAAACGATCGTCAAACGCGCGACCGCGGCGATGCTCGCGAGCCCCTCACCGCGAAAACCGAGCGTTGCGACCGATTGAAGATCCTCGGCGTCACGCAGTTTGCTCGTCGCATGTCGCGCCGGTGCGAGCGCCAGATCCTCAAACGATATGCCGTTGCCATCATCGTCGACTTCGATCCGCGCGATACCGCCGCGTTGCAACGACACCTCGATGCGGCGCGCACCGGCATCGACGGCATTCTCCACCAACTCCTTCACCACCGAGAGCGGGCGCTCCACGATCTCTCCCGCGGCGATCTGTCCGATCGTCCGTTCGTCGAGCGCTGCGATCTGCGGCATTACAGCAACCGTAACTGTTCGCGACTCTCGGTCGCGACGGGGCGTTTTCGCATGGGAATCCGCGTCTCGAGGTCGGGGGCGGCACCGAGATTTTCGGCGATCTCCTGCGCACGCTCGACAACGCCGGCGGGGAGCCCGGCCATGCGCGCGACCTCGATTCCGAACGAACGCGACGAACTTCCCGGCTGCACGCGATGCGAAAAGACCGGTGCATTCCCGCGCCCGAGATTTTCAACGGCGGTGATGTGATAGTTCGCGACTCCGGCCCAATGCTCGGCGAGCGCGCAGAGTTCGTGAAAATGCGTTGCGAAACACGTCATCGGCGCCCCGTCTCCGAGCGCGAGAATATATTCGCAGATCGCTTGCGCGATTGCGAGCCCGTCGATCGTCCCGGTACCGCGACCGATCTCGTCGACGAGCAAGAGCGAGCGCGCGGTGCAGCGGCGGAGAATATTTGCCGCCTCGGCCATCTCCATGTAGAAGGTCGATTGCCCCGACGCGAGGTCGTCACCGGCGCCGATGCGCGTGAAGATGCGATCGACGATTCCAAGCTTCATACTCTTTGCCGGCACGAACGAGCCGATATGCGCGAGGATCGTCAATAAACCGATCTGCCGCAGATAGGTCGATTTTCCGCCCATGTTCGGCCCCGTCAACAGAATGAAGCGATGCTCCTTTTCCATCAGTCGCGTGTCGTTGGGGACGAAACGCCGCTGCACGACTGCCTCCATGACCGGGTGACGTCCGTCCACGATCTCGATGCGCGAATCATCGAGAAACTCCGGGCGAACGTAGCCGCGTTCGGCGGATTTGTCCGCCAATGCTACGCTGACGTCGATCGCTGCAAGCGCTGCGCCTGCAGCGGCAAGCGCATCGGCCTCCAATGCGATTCGCTCGACGAGTTCGGCGAAGAGGCGCTGCTCGATGCGCTCCTGTCGGCTCTGCGCACCGGCAATAGCGCTCTCGAGTTCTTTGAGCTCCGAGGTTGTGTAGCGTTCGCTCCCGGCGAGCGTCTGGCGACGAACGTACTCCCCCGGAACGCGCGCGGCATACGCATGTCCAACTTCGATCGCGTAGCCGAAGGCGCTCGCATACTTCACTTTGAGGCTCTTGATCCCGGTGCGTTCGCGTTCGCGCTCCTCCAACGCCGAGATACGCCCGCGTGCATCGCCGCGCAATGAAATACATTCGGCGAGTTCGGAATCGGCTTCGGGGCGAATCGCTCCGCCATCGCTGAGTCGTGCCGGCGGCTCCTCGACGAGCGTCGCGCGGAGGTCGGCGAGAACCACATCGAAGCCCACCAGGGCCGTGCGACGGCGCGCGAGCGCCTCGGGCAACAGCGGCGGGATCTCCACCATCGCTTCGAGCGTGCGCCGTAACGAGGCGAGATCGCGTGGATTCGCACGTCGTAGAGCGATTTTCTGCGCGATCCGCTCCAAATCGAAACAGCGGCGAAGAATCTCGTGCAGGTTTCCGCGCAGCGAATGCGTTTCGACGAGCGCCGCAATATCATCGAGGCGCCGTTCGATTCTCGCGCGGTCCACCGAGGGGGCGGAGATGCGGCGAGCGAGCAACCGCGAGCCCATCGAAGTCGCGCAGCCGTCGAGCGTCGCCAACAACGTCGCGCGTTCGTTCGCTCCTTCGGCGCGAAGCAACTCGAGATGTTTGCGCGTCGATGGATCGATCGCGACATGCGCCGCATCGCGACGATACTCCGTGCGCGCGCGCAACGCAGCACCATCGGTCACAATGCCGGTGCGCGCAAGAAAGCGGTCGAGGACCTCGCCCGCGCGCGCCATCGCGAGCGACTCGACGAGCGAAAAGCCAGGGACCGCATCGACTGCGCGCGCCGATGCGCCGCCGATCGGCAGCGTGGCGATGCGCGCACCGAGATTTTCGATCTGCTGCCGAAGCGCCGTGTAGCCGCCTTCGGGAATATCGAGGACGATCTCCGCAGGCGCGATACGCGCGAGCTCCGCGACGAGTTCTTCTTCACCGACCTCGTTTGCAAATGCGGTGCCGAAGCTCTCGCCGGTCGAAACGTCGCAGTACATCAGGCCGAAGGTATCGTCGAGATAACTCAGCGCGGCGAGAAAGTTGTTTCGTTTTCCGTCGAGGAGATGCTCCTCGACCAGCGTCCCCGGCGTGACGACGCGAACGATATCGCGATGCACGAGCTTATTGGGGCGCGGTTCCTCCATCTGTTCGGCGAGCGCGACAACGAAGCGCTGGTCGACGAGCCGACGCAGATAATTATCGAGCGCGTGATGAGGCACGCCGGCCATCGCGACGCGCGTGCCGCTGCCGGAATCTTTTCCGGTAAGGGCGATCTGCAGGGCGCGGGAGATCGTCTCGGCATCCTCACCGTACGCTTCGTAGAAGTCGCCGACGCGCGAAAGCAGGATCGCCTCGGGGTTGCGCGCCTTCATTTCGAAATACTGCTCGATCATCGGCGAGCGTTTTGTCGGTGCACTCACGCGCGAGATCGCCTAACCATCGATCATAAAAGCGAGAGTACCGGCAGGGCGACCGGCAAGCCCCGATCGGCAAAGCGAGCGGCCCGCCCGCGGATGCTGCCGGAGTTTCCCCACACATGCGCCGTTGCAATCTCGATATCGAGCCACGGTTCGCGGGCGTAGAGCGCGGCATCGTAATCGGGGGGCATCGGGGCGTTGACGGTCACGTTATCGAGTGCCTTAGCCGTCAAACGCGTCGGGTCTTTCTTCGAGGGCCCAACGACGAGGCAGCGTTCTATGCGCCCGATTTTGCGCGCGTGGTATGCGGTGCTGGCGTCGTTTTGCGCCGCGATGAGCCGTTCGAAGCGTTCGTGCGCGACCTCGCGCGACACTTGCTCCCAATTCGCAGCGGGCGTTCCGCGCCGAATCGAATAGATGAACGAATAGGCATTCGCGAAAACACCGCTTCGAACGTACTCCAACGTCGCTTCGAAGTCGGCATCGGTCTCGCCGGGAAAACCGACGATGATATCGGTCGTGACCGCCCAATCGGGCAGATACTTTGCGATCCATGCCATGCGTTCGTCGAATTGCGCGCGTGTATATTTTCGGTTCATTCGGCGCAACACCGGATCGCTCGCCGACTGCATCGGCAGGTGAATGCGTGGATCGAGCGCGGCGACCTCAGCGAATCCGGCGATCGTCGCTTCGCTGAAATCTTTGGGGTGCGGCGAGATGAACGAAAGACGCTCCAGCCCCGGCAACGCCGCGACGGAGCGAACGAGTTCGAGAAAATCGGTACCATCGGCGGGATCGCGCCACGCGTTGACGGTCTGACCGACCAGCATCACCTCGCGCGCGCCGGCAGCGATTTTTTCGGCGACCTCGGCGCGAATCTCGGCCGCGGGGCGATGGTCGAAGCGTCCGCGCACGTGCGGCACGATGCAGAACGTACAATAATAGGAACACCCGCGTTGCACGTTCACGAAGGCGCGTAGATGCGAGAAGGCGTCGATCACGCCGTCGGCGGTGCCGCCCATCGGTTCGAGCAGAGCGCGCTGTTCGATCGCTTCGAGATCGGGATCCTCGCCGAAATCTTCGCGCCAGCGTTCCAGGCGATCGCCGAGCGCGCGCAATTCTTTCGTGCCGTAGATCGCATCGACGTGCGGCGCGAGCTTCGCCATACGGTCGCGATCCTGTTCGGCGAGGCAGCCCATGACGACGATGCGCACGCTTGGGTCGGCGCTTTTGAGCGCCCGGAAGTGATTCATCCGCCCGTAGGCGCGCCGTTCGGCATTATCGCGCACGGTACAGGTATTGATGAGCACGACCTGCGCATCTTCGGGGCGCGTGACGATCGCGTACCCCGCGGCGCTTGCGCGCTGCGCGATCTCTTGGGAATCGGCCTCATTCATCTGACAGCCGAAGGTCTCAATGTAGAGTGCAGCCATGGAAGATCGCCTCTGTTCGGCGCGAGGCGGGCAAACTCCGACCGGACCGCTAATCTCCCGCCGGTGGATTTAGAAGCATCGGAGACGCCGGTTCTCGCGCGCGTCGAACCGGCGACCGTCGCCATCGTCGGTCGCCCCAACGTCGGGAAGAGCGCGCTCTTCAACCGACTCGTCGGCGCTCGCCTGGCGATCGTCGAGGACACCCCGGGCGTCACGCGCGACCGGCTCTACGCCCTCGCGGAATGGCAGGGGCGCACCTTTAACCTCGTCGATAC
>JAJXVC010000058.1 GCA_021782295.1 bacterium
GCACAAACACCTCGATCACGCGGGCGATATCAACGCGATGATCGAGGCGATGACGGCGGGCGGCTTTCGTCGCCGCGGTGCGGTCTTCGCGCCGCGCGATACGTTCGAAGAAGCCTCGCTGCTTCAACCGTATGCTGCGGCGTTCGTCGAACGGTGCGAGATGCTCGAGCCGTCGCGTTCGGACTACCACGTCGGCGAAGTGCGTCTGGCGACCTCGCCTTTCCACCATCATTCCGTCGAGACGCTCGGCGTTTATTTCGAGTATCGCGGACTACGTGTCGCCTATCATCCATGCGGACGTTTCGACGAAGCGATCGTCGCCGATTATGCTGCGCATCGCCCCGACGTGCTCATCGTCAACGTCCTTCGTTTCGAAGATACGATGCAAGTCGACCATCTCACATGGCCGCAGGCACGCTCGATCGTCGCCAGCGTACGGCCGAGTCTTGCAATCTTTCAGCACTTCGGCACGAAGATGCTCGAACAGGAGCCCGCGCGGCTCGCGCAGGAGCTCGAGGACGAACTCGGGTTGCGTGCGATCGCCGCGTACGACGGTCTCGAAATCGATCTCAGCACGCAGGTTGCCGCCGTCCGTGGCTGAGATCGTTCGCTCCGCCGACGAACGCGCCGACGCGTTCTACCGCGCGCACGCTCGCGAGGCGCTGAAAACTGCATGGGCCTTCACCGTGGTCTGGCACGAACAGTGCGTCGATCTACTCGCGTTGGAAGGCGATGAAGTCGTCGGCACGGCGCGTCTACGGATCGCAGCATCGCTTGGCCACGTAGAACGCATCGTCGTTGACCCAAAGTATCGGCGCCGCGGAATCGGGCGCTCGATGCTGCTCGAACTCGACGAAATCGCCAATTATTATAATTGCCACAAGATGACGGTCGGCGTTCTCGCCGGCGGTGAAGCGCAAAAATTCTTCGAACGTTGCAGCTATCACCAGGAAGCGCTCATTCCGCAGCACGACTTTAAACTCGATGTCGCGATGCTGCGGAAGTTTCTCCTCTAACCGAAGTTTCGGGGCGGCCCATGCCGACGTGGAGGCCCGCGTCGAGGTATCGCATTTCTGCGTGGGGGCGGAGGGCGCCGGAAAACACGGATTGCTCCGCCGCGCGGAGCGCGTTTCGGCAGCGCGCTTAGGCGCGCGTGGGCGCGCCGAAATGCGCGGGCGATCATCGGTACGCGCTGCGAGAGGCGCGGATGCGACGAAATCGAGCCGTCGAAGAGGACGACGCGCCCGCGCGGACTGAATGCGGTGACGACCGGCCCGCCGCCCCCGATGACGGCGCGCGCTCCTCTTCCCGAGCGCGAGAGTTGGTGGGCGCCGCGAAAACTCATAGCGATTGCGCGCGCTGCGCGTGCTTGCGCATCGACTTGTGCGGCGCCGCTCACGCCGAGTACGACGTTTCCTCGCTGCGACCGAAAGCGCGCGAGCCCCGTACGGAAGCGCATATTCTCGGCGAGAATCGAGCCCCCAACGCTTCCGACGTCGATCTGTCGTGCCGTCACCGAGCGCAGAAAAATGTTGCCGAGGGCGTTGCGGAGACGAATGCGATCGAACGTCGAGTTCTCGGCAAAGATCGGCCCGCGCCCAACCTGCGCAACACCGCTGGAACGAACGTCTTCGAGCGCGATGCCGCCTTGGTGGACGAGTGCGGCAAAAGCCGCTCCGCGATAGCCGTCGATGCGCACGATACCGTTGCCGGCGATGCGCACGGCAAGCATCTGCGTCGAAGCGGGCAGGTGGATCACGGTCGGCCCTCCGCCGCGAATGACGAGTGCATCGTGATTCCCCGGCGGAATCGCCGGCAGAACGAATTGCTCCGCGGGCAGATCGTAACTGCCGCCGCGCGCGTCGGTCACGTGCTGCGCCCAGAGCGTGACGGCGCGCGGAATATGTCCGCGCACGCTTGCGGCATCGAAATGCTGCCAGCGGATCCGTCCGCCGGTCTGAACCTCGACGACGGGACGATTCCAGGTAACGATGCGGAGGTACCCGTAGCGCATCTGGACGCTGACGACCGGCGAGGGGCCAACGGCGATCGCGGCGGCGCGCGCACGCGTCGCCGCTGCAAGTGCGAGCGTGACGGCGAGGACCGCCGCCGCCGCTCCCAGCGCGAGCGCTTTCATCGTACCTTCAGGGTAGCGTCGAGGGGCGCGCGCGTCATGAGGGTTCGGTGAACTCTTCGGCGATGCGTGGGAGCGTGAGCCGGAGCAGCGCCCCGCCGCCGGGGGCACCCTCGGCGCTGGCCTCACCGTGGTGGACGCGAGCGATCGAGCGGACGATCGCGAGCCCGAGCCCGGTCCCGGGAACGCTGCGCGCATGCGCAGTATCGCCGCGATAGAATCGCTCGAAGATCTGCGCTCGTTGCGCTTCGGGAATTCCTCCGCCGCTATCGACGACTTCGACGAAAGCGCGATCGTCGGCGGCACGCACGCGAACCTCGACCGAGCCCTCGGCGGTAAATTTGATCGCGTTCTCGATAAGGTTGGCGATCGCTTGGCGCAAGAGATGTGCCTCACCCAGGACCAAGACGCCGGGCTGCGCATCGAGTCCGAGCGCGAGCCCTTTTTCAGCGGCGGCTGCGCGTTCGGCTTCGACTGCTTCGGCTGCAAGCGTACCGAGCGCGAGCGGCTCCATCGGAATCGCGTCGCCGCGATCGGCTTTTGCAAGGAGCAGCATTCCGCCGACCATCTGCGAGAGTTCCGCACTCTCGGCGACGATCGTCTCGAGACTCTCGCGCAGAATCGCCGGATCGCGATCTCCCCAACGGAGCAGCATCTGCGCGTTGGCATTGATCGAGGTGAGTGGGGTGCGTAGTTCGTGCGACGCATCGCTGATAAACTGTCGTTCGCGGGCAAACGCTTCCTGAAGGCGTGCGAGCAAATCGTCGAAGCTCTCGGCGAGCCGCCCGATCTCGTCGTCGCGTTTCGCCCAGTGGAGGCGACGGTCGAGGCGTTCCGAGCCGATCTCGCGCATCTCTGCCGCAAGGCGTTCGAGTGGATCGAATGCGCGCCCCGCGAGCCACCAGGAAAGGGCGAGAATGGCGATCATCGCGGCGATAACGGCGAGCGCGATGCTTTCGCGCGTCTGCGCGATGCTCCGTTCGAGGGCATCGATGCGTTCGGCGACGTGGACGACGACGCGGTGCGATCCGAGTGTGAAGGAGCGATCCTCGACGAGCATGGTGCCGATCGGTAGCGTAATTTGACGGCGTGCAATCGGCTTGTCGACGCTGAGAACAAGCGCTTTTGGAATCGTTGTGCCGCCGAGATTGCTGCTCTTCGCCAGCGGATATCCCTTGCTTGAATCGATCTGTACGAAGGTGGTCGGCGAGGACCAGGTGGTGAGATTATTGGCATCGGTGAGCATCGCGTAGGCATCGGAGCTGCCGAAGCCCAGCGAGAACGGCTCTTCGCTTGCGCGTACCGCAGATGCGATCTGCGCCATCGTCTCTGAAACGCGGGAACGTGCCTGCGCGTAGAGGATCGACTGCAACCGCACGCCGACCACCAGGCTGACGATGAGGAGCACCGCGATCAGGAGGCCCGCATACCACGCGGCGACCCGCCACTTTAGCGAATGCATGCCGCGCGGCGATCCGAACGCATGCCGCTAATCCTTGATGGTGTAACCGATGCCGCGCACCGTCGTGATGAGTTTTTCGTCGGTGCCTTCTTCGATTTTTCCGCGCAAATAGCGGATGTAGACATCGATGAGGTTCGAGTCGCCGAGAAAATCACTTCCCCAGACGCCGTTAAAAAGCTCGTCGCGCGTGTGGACCTTGTTGCGGTGGAGTAAGAGGTATTCGAGCAGCGCATACTCTTTGGTCGTGAGCGCGATCTCTTTGCCGGCTCGCCGCACTTCGTGACGATCGCGATCCATAACGACGTCCTTAAAACAAATCGAACGATCCTGCGGCTCGCGTTCGCGTAATTGAGCGCGGACGCGTGCGAGCAACTCCTCGGTTGCAAAAGGCTTGGTGAGATAATCGTTCGCACCGATATCGAGCCCGGCGACGCGATCGGGCACCCGGTCTTTCGCCGTCAACATGATGATCGGCACGCGGCTCTTCGCGCGAATCCGACGGCAGACTTCCATGCCGTCCATGCGCGGGAGCATGAGGTCGAGGATGACGAGATCGGGCTCCTTGAGCGCGAGTTCGAGCCCTTCGACGCCGTTCTGAGCAAGCTCGACGTGGTAGCCTTCGTGCCGAAGTTCCAACTGAAGTACGCGCGCGATCGCGGCGTCGTCTTCGACGACGACGATACGGCGCTGCTTATCGGGAGCATCCATGGGGCGGTTCTACCCGCCCAGGGCCTAGTGCCCCTTGCGCGCGAGATGAATGCGGGGTGAGAAATCCTGTATCGCCGATACGGCGACCGCTGAGGCGATGCCGACCGTGAGCCAAACCAACGTTGCGGGTTGCGCGAGCGCGAACGCCGCGCGGCCAATCGTCGCGATGACGCCGTTGAGGTCGGAGAAATGCGGGACGAGCCAGGCGGCAAATGCGAGCAGGAGCCCCCATGCGCTCGCCTCCCACGGGTCGACCGGTTCGGCGGGCACCCGTTGAACCGTTGCTGCGAGAATCGAGGTGCGCAGTTCGGCGGGGGGCTCCTCCAGCGGGAGCGCTGCGAGCAGGCGGTCGAGTTCGTCGTCGGTGCGGTCGTTCATGGCTGTCTCTCCGTTGCGGCGAGTATCTGCCGCAGTTGTTCCTTGGCGCGAAAGAGGTGCGTTTTGACGGTCCCGAGCGGTACCCCCAACACCGAGGCCACCTCATCGTACTGTTTTCCCTGGAGATGATACAAGGTGATGACGCTGCGATATTTTTCGGGGAGCGCTGCAATCGCCGCGCGAAGGCGCCCGGCGTCGTCGGCGGCGATCGCCTGTGCCTCCGGCCCCGGGGCGGCATCGGCCAACTCGGGGATATCCTCCCCGGAGTAGCGACGCGAGCGTTTCAGGCGGTCGCAGCAGGCGTGGTAGCAGATCGAGAAGATCCAGGTCGAGAACTTCGCTTCGGGACGGAAGGTGCGCAGCGAACGATAGGCCTTCACGAACGCCTCCTGCGTAGCGTCGCGGGCCTCCTCGCGATCGCGCAAGGTCCGAACGGCAAGCGTATAGAGCGGGCGTTCGTAACGCTCGACCAAGGTGGTAAACCCGGAGGGGTCGCCCGCGAGCGTCCGCACGACCAACTCTGCATCGCTCGTCCGGGGCTGCTCAGCCTCGATATGCACCTCCACCGCCATCGCTGACATGCTTCCTTTACATGCCAATGCCCAGGATTGTTTCGTGAGCCGGCGTTGAAACCTGGGGCGAGTCTCGGGCGTATTCGGGGTATGATGAAGCCAGGCAAGGAGTTCGGATATGAGTGACAACGGCGTCGCAACGGTAGCACTGTTCTGCATTTTCGGGCTGCCGATTATCGCCTTGATGGTGCATCGCGTACTCAGACACCAAGAGCGGATCGCGATGATCCAACACGGTTTTCCCGTCGACGCCGATCCCCGCGATTCGTATCGGGCGATGAGGAGAGCCGCGAAGATGGGCGTTCCGCCGTCTCAGGTTGGGGATTTCGCGCCCCTGTTCTACGCGCAAGCGCGTCTCCAACGAGGCATCACAACGACCTTCGTTGGGGTGGCGATCGTCGTCGGCCTCTCGTTTATCGGCTACCATCACGGGACGATTTCACCGGGGCCGTGGCTCATCGGCGGACTAATCCCGCTCTTCATCGGGCTCGCCCAGGTGAGCGGAGCGTTGCTCTCCGGCGCACAGATCGGCGGTTTCGGCATCGGGCGCGGCTATACGATGCCGCCGCCGGGGCCGGTCCCTCCAAACGGAATGCCGCCGACGTCACCGCCGAGCGGAACGCCGTGGGGATGGCGCCCGGGCTCGGCGCCGGGGCTCGACGAGCCCCCGAAGCCGCCGCAGCCCCGCTAGCGGGAAAGATACGAAGAGGCCGCCGGACTGATCCGGCGGCCTCTTCGCTTGCTGCTACGTTTCGTTGAAGGAGACGTTCGTGTTTGGGAAAGAGACTACGGTTTGCAGTTCACCAGTGCGAGTGCCCAACCCGCATCGGTTCGGGTCCGAACTAAATACCCTTCATTCGTGCGTTCGTAGACTTGGTAACCTGCGCGAAGCGCTTCTGCCAAGCTCGTGAAAACCATTACTCCGGACATTTGTCGGCCCCCCTTTCCTACTGAGTCCTCCGACTCTACTAGATATAACGGCTAAAACGATGAGAAGGTTCAGTGATAATCCCGAGAGTTTTTTTAAGATTTGGAGAAAAAGCCTGCCCGTGACGCTCGCATCATCGATTTCGTCCGTCGTCCCAACCCGCATACTTGACCGATCGGAGGTTGCGCACGACGTTATTCTTCTCGGCGTTGAGGCGCCGGAGTTGGTAAAAAAGGTTCGTCCCGGTCACTTTGCAATGGCATTGCTGCCCGGAGGCCAGGCTGCCGGCGTTGCTCTGGGAATTTACGAAGCGCATGGATCGCGATGTTCGCTGCTCTTTTTTCTTGCCGGCGATCGCACTCGTCGCCTCGGCGCTTTGCGGGTCGGCGAACGGCTCGACATCGTCGCGCCGCTTGGGAACGGATTCGACTGCGACGGTGCGCAGCGCGATATCGCGATCGTCGCGGGTGGAGTCGGCATCGCTTCGGTCCTCTTGCCGGCGCAGCGGCTGCTCGCACGCGGCGCGCGCGTTCGGCTGTTTTACGGCGCGCGAACGGCGGAACGGCTCGTCGAAGCGGAGCGCTTTGCCGCAGAGGGTTGCGAGCTTTTGCTTGCAACCGACGACGGCTCGCGCGGATATCATGGACTCGTGACCGATCTGCTCGCTCGCGAAGATGCACCGGCGGCAATCCTTGCCTGCGGTCCGACGCCGATGTTGCGCGCCGTCTCCGCCTACGCACAAGAGCGAAAAATTCCGGCGCAGCTCTCGCTTGAGGAAGCGTTCGGTTGCGGCGTCGGCGGTTGCTGGGGATGCGTCGTGCCGATCGTTCGAACGAGTATGCAGGCGCCCTCGTTTCCCCCAAGCGAAGCCGACGGCAGTGACGTCGTGCATGCGCGCGTCTGCGTGGAGGGCCCGGTATTTTGGGCGCACGAACTGCGATGGTAGAACCTGCGAAACTCGACCTGAGCGCGCGAATCGGATCGCTGGTGCTGCCGTATCCCACTGTTGGGTTGAGCGGTTGCTACGGTAGCGGCGCGGAGTTCGCGCCGTACGTCGATCTCTCGCGCCTTGGTGCCGTCGTTCTCAAAAGCGTGACGCGCCGACCGCGGATGGGGAACCCGACGCCGCGCATCGTTCACACGCCTGCGGGGATGCTCAATGCCATCGGTCTGCAGAACCCGGGCATCGATTGGTACCTGCAGCACGATGTTGCGAAGTTTGCGCAGACGCCCTGCGCGACGATCGGTAGCGTTGCCGGGTTCAGCGTCGACGATTATGCGTACGTCTGCGAACGACTCGCGGCACGTAGCGAGATCGCTGCAATCGAACTCAATATCTCGTGTCCGAATGTCGCGCACGAAGGGGAAACCTTTGCTTGCGATCCGGATTTAACGGCGCGCGTCGTTCGCGCGGCTCGCGGCACGACCGACAAACCGTTGATCGCGAAACTCTCACCGAACGTGAGCGATATCGCCACGATCGCGCGCTCGGCGGTCGCAGCGGGCGCCGATGCGCTCGCCGTCGTCAACACGGTCCGCGGCATGGCGATCGATATCGTGCAGCGTAAGCCGCGCCTCGGCAACGTGACCGGTGGACTCTCCGGCCCGGCGATTCGGCCGATTGCGGTATTAGCGGTCTACGAAGTCGCGCGTGCGGTCGCGGTGCCGATCGTCGGGCAAGGCGGAATCGAGAAGGCGAGCGATGCGTTGGAGTTTATTCTCGCCGGTGCAAGTGCGGTCGGAATCGGCACCGCGAACTTCGCCGACCCACGCGCCCCGATAACGATCCTCGACGGAATCATCGAGTATATGGTGCAGCGGAACGTTCGTTCGTTGCGCGAACTGGTCGGTGCGGCGAACACCGGCTTCGCGAACATCAATCAAGTCGAAGGAGATGAAGGGTAGCAGCATGGCACAATTAATCGTGGCGCTCGATCTGCCGACCGCAGATGAAGCGGAACGATGCATCGACGAACTCTACGAAACCGATGTGATTTTTAAGATCGGCCTCGAAGCGCTCTGCGGATACCCCGAACGGATTTTTGCGCATGTAGAAGCGCGCGACGTGCGGGTATTCATCGATGTCAAATTGCACGATATCCCGCGCACCGTCGGTGCGGCGATGGAGCGACTCGTGCGCCCCAACGCATCGATTATCAATATCCATGCGCTCGGAGGCTCGCGAATGATGCATGCCGCCGTCGATGCGGCAGCGCATCGGGCCGAACAACTCGGCATCGCCCGCCCTGAAATTTTTGCCGTGACGATGCTGACGAGCATGGAGCAACGCGACGCCGAGGAGTTGGGAATCGGCGGCGATATCGGGAGCATCGCGATGCGTTTGGCGGGGGTTGCGAGGAACGCGGGCTGCGACGGAGCGATTTGCAGCGTTCACGAAGTTGCAGCGCTCAAGGCAACCTTCGGCGGGAATTTTCTTGCGCTCACGCCGGGCATTCGCCCCGAGAGCGCCGAGTTGCACGACCAAAGACGCGTGGCAACGCCGCGCAGCGCGGTCGCGGCGGGTAGTGATTATATCGTCGTCGGACGACCGATTCTCTCCGCACCGGATCGCCTTGCGGCTACGCGCGCGATCCTCGATGAAATCGTCGAGGCACGCGCATGATCGACGCGGAACGGCTGCGCGCCGCTCTTCTCGAACGCGGCGCGTTGTTGGAGGGGCATTTTCGTCTCTCCTCGGGGCGGCACAGCGATCGTTTCGTACAAAAATTCCGCATTCTCGAGCAGCCGAAGCTGGTCGGTCCGGTCGCCGAAGCGATCGCCGCGCGTTTTGCTGCGCAGCGGCCGACGATCGTCGTCAGTGCGGCGGTCGGCGGCATAATTTTAGGATACGAAGTGGCGCGTGCGCTCGGGCTGCGCGCGATCTTCGTGGAGAAAGAAGGCGGACGGCCGGTCTTGAGGCGTGGCTTCGCACTCGGGCCCGAGGATCGTGCCCTCGTTGTTGAAGATGTCGTGACGACCGGCGGCTCGGTTCGCGAGGTACTCGATCTCGTTCGCGCGCATGGCGCAGAATGCATCGGCGTCGGAGCGATCGTCGCGCGTTCGATTCCCGATTTCGGCGTACGATTCGAAGCGCTCTTGGTGATGCCGATCGAATCTTTTGCCGCCGACGAATGTCCGCTCTGCGCACGCGGCGAGCCGATTATCGACCCGGGGTCGCGGCGGACGTGAGCCGATCGGCGGTCCGCGCGATCGCACCGTATGTGGCGGGAACAAGCATCGAAGAGGTGCGCCGTCGCTTCGGGCACACGCGGATCGTCAAACTCGCATCAAACGAGAACCCGCTCGGCTCGTCGCCGCTCGCGCTGGCTGCGCTCCGCTCGACCGACC
>JAJXVC010000059.1 GCA_021782295.1 bacterium
TTCGCCCTGCGTGCGGTCGCGCCCTACCGGTTTTGCTCTGCTCCCTAGAGCACCGCTTCTCCGAGTAGCGCACGCGCCCGTTCGTTGTTGTCGGTGCTGATCGCAACGACTGCGAAACCTTCGTCGCGCCGTACGTGATGGAGCGAACGAATGTTGATCGATGCATCCCCGAGTCGGCGCGACACTGCTGCGAGCGCTCCGGGGCGATCTTCGATTCGCGCGAGGAGGACGCTGTCGGTAACCGCCGGATGCCCTGCATCGGCGAGTGCGGCGAGCGCCTCATCCTCGCGCTCCACCTCGAGCCGAACTAGCGCGGCGCTACCGTGTGATTCCACCGCGATCCCTTGAATATCGACGCCGCGTGAAGCAAGAACTTCCGTGATCTCTGCGAGAAGACCCGGCCTATTCGGGACGATCGCCCTCAAGCTTTGCATGCATCCTCCTTCAGTGACGTTGCGAGATCCGTCACCAACGCATCGATCTGCTTTCGGTGTACGTTCGGCAACACCACGACATGCGAGATATCGCCCGCAGTCGCGAGTTGCCAGCGTCGTTGTATCTCGGGGGAAACCCGGGGAAGCACCACCGTGATTGCGTTGGGGTTGCGCCATGCCGGTACACCGATCTCCAGCAGGCGTTTTACCAGATATTCTGCATGCTCCAGCGAACGAGCGAGCCGCGCTCGTAACCCGGCTTCACCGAGCTGCTGCAGGCGATACCAGAGCATCAGCGGGGAAAATCCGCTCCGCGATCCGGTAATCGTCGTATCGAGGCTTCCGATGTAGTCGATCGTACGCGCGATGCGTTGCACGTTGTGCTTGCGCGCGATGACGATACCGCACGGAATCGGCGCTCCCAAAAACTTATGCCCGCTAATCGCAACCGAGTCGGCACCATCGGCAAAGTCCCAGGCTGGGCGCGGATCGAGATACGCCGCATACGCTCCCGCCAACGCCGCATCGGAATGAATGTACCGCTCGCGGATCGCGAGTCGATCCATCATCGATGCAATACGCCCGATATCGTCCCGCGCTTCGGTCATCGTCGTGCCGATATTTGCAAAGATAATCGGCGGCCGATCGCGGTGAATTTTCAGCGTTTCCAACAGATCGTCGTAATCGATCTCGCCGTTGCTTTGCGAACGGATCGTAATATGCCGCATCCCCAGGAAGTGCAAATTCTTCGCTACGCTATAGTGGGTCGCCTCGGAATAATAGACCATCCCACCGGGATGCAGTTCGCGCGCTAGATAGAGCCCGTAGAGATTCCCTTCGGTGCCGCCGTTGGTGACGTAACCCCACCAATCATCGTGCGGCGCCCGCGTCGCTTCGGCAAAAAACGAAACGACCTCGCGCTCGCATTCGCGAGTGTGCACGCGATAGGTGCTCTGAGCGAACGGGTCCCCGATGTTATTGAGCGGGAACGCCATGAATCGTTCTATTTCGGAATAATCGAAATCTTTGGCACCTGGGTAGCCAAGCGAATCTTCATTCGCCAAACCCAGCTCGTCAAATAAGCGATCGAGGCGTTCCAACGGGGACCTCCGACGTGTTCTCTTCGTTTCGTTCCTAGCGCCGCGCTTAGCCTTTTGCGGCAGCGCGCAATTGGCGAAGCACGTATTGGAGAATTCCCCCGTGCCGATAATATTCGGCCTCATCGGGGGTATCGATGCGCACACGAGCCTTGAAGTGTACCGACTTTCCGCTCTGCGGATCGGTCGCCTTCACCTGAACCTCCATGCGCGGCTTTACCCCATCGGAGATGCCGTGGATTTCGACGATCTCTTCACCGCTTAACGCGTAGCTGCCGGCATTCTCGCCGTTGATGAATTCAAGCGGCAGCACTCCCATACCGATGAGGTTGCTGCGGTGGATGCGCTCGAACGATTCGGCGATCACCGCACGCACGCCCAGAAGCGCCGGGCCCTTTGCCGCCCAATCGCGCGAGGAACCCGAACCGTACTCTTTGCCGGCAATAATCACCAGCGGCGTTCCGTCTTTCTTATACCGCATCGCAGCATCGAAGATCGACATCTGCTCGCCGGTCGGAAGGTAGCGCGTCACGCCGCCTTCGACACCCGGAACCAATGCGTTACGCAGCCGGATATTCGCGAAGGTTCCACGCATCATTACCTCGTGGTTCCCGCGGCGCGCACCATAGGAATTGAAATCCGCCGGTTCGATGCCGCAGGCAACGAGGTATTTGGCCGCCGGCGAGTTCTTCGCAATCGATCCGGCCGGTGAGATATGATCGGTAGTGACCGAGTCGCCGAGAACCGCCAACACGCGTGCGCCGGCGATATCTTTCGTGGCGCCCGGTTCGGCGGGCATGCCTTCAAAGTAGGGCGGATTCTTCACGTACTCCGATTTCGGATCCCACGCGTATCGCTCGCTCGCCGCAACGGCGAGATTCGCCCAGTTCGCATCGCCACGGAACACGTCGGCGTAGCGCGACTTGAACATTTCGTCGGTGACGCACTGCGTGACGACACGCGCGACTTCTTCGTTGGTCGGCCAAATATCGCGAAGATAGACGGGCTTCCCGTCGCTACCGACGCCGAGCGGCTCGTTCGTCAAATCGATATCGAGGCGCCCCGCCAACGCATACGCGACAACCAGCGGCGGCGACGCGAGATAGTTCGCTCGCACCTGTGCGTGAATGCGACCCTCGAAGTTGCGGTTCCCGGAGAGTACCGCGCCGACAAAGAGATCGCGCTCCGAGATCGCCTCGCCGACCTCGGTCGGCAAGGGGCCCGAGTTACCGATACAGGTCGTGCAGCCGTAACCGACGAGATGAAAGCCGAGCGCGTCGAGCGGACGCTGAAGATCGGCCTTCGCTAAATAATCGGTGACGACTTTACTTCCCGGCGCAAGCGAGGTTTTCACCCACGGTTTGCGCGTGAGGCCGCGTTCGACCGCGCGTTTTGCGAGCAAGCCTGCCGCAACCAGCACCGACGGATTACTCGTGTTGGTGCAACTCGTGATCGCAGCGATCACCACCGATCCATCGGTGAGTTCGGCCGGACCATCGGAGAGCGCAACACCGCCGTTTCCACCTTCGTTCTGCATCCGCTCGGCACCGCGATTCGCCGGCGTACGCGTCTTGGCATACTCGGCAAACGCACCGTTGAAGGACGACTTCACTTCGCCGAGGCGGACGCGATCCTGCGGACGGCGCGGGCCTGCGAGGCTCGGTTCCACGCTGCCGAGATCGAGCACGAGCGTATCGCTATACTGCGGTTCGGGCGCGTCGTCGGTGCGGAAGATCCCCTGCGCGCGCGCGTAGGCCTCGACCAACGCGATATGCTCCGGCGCGCGCCCGGTCAGTCGCATGTACTCCAGCGTCCGTTCGTCGATGGGGAACATTGCAACCGTCGAGCCGAACTCCGGCGACATGTTGCCGATCGTGGTGCGGTCGGCGACCGGCAAACGGCTTAAGCCCGTGCCGTAAAACTCGACGAATTTTCCGACGACGCCTTTTTTGCGCAACATTTGCGTCACCGTCAGCACGAGATCGGTCGCCGTAACGCCTTCGCGGAGCGCTCCTTCAAGTTTGAAGCCGATCACTTCGGGAATTAACATCGTAACCGGTTGCCCCAGCATCGCCGCTTCGGCCTCGATACCGCCGACGCCGAAGGCGAGCACGCCTAAGCCGTCAACCATCGTCGTGTGCGAGTCGGTGCCGACCGCGCTATCGGGATAGGCAACGGCGGTCGCCGGATCGTATGCGACCCCGGCCCCACCGGCGCCGAAAATCACGCGCGCAAGATATTCGATGTTGACTTGATGGACGATCCCGGTGTCGGGCGGAACGGCGCGGAAATTCGCAAGCGCCGATTGCCCCCACTTCAAAAATGCATAGCGTTCGCGATTGCGCTCGAATTCGATCTCCGCATTGCGATCGGCCGCATCGGCGGAACCGAATCGGTCGACCTGCACGGAGTGGTCGATAACGAGTTCGACCGGCTGCAGCGGGTTGATGGCGTTCGGGTCGCCGCCCATCGCCGCCATCGCATCGCGCATCGCCGCCAGATCGACGACGCACGGAACGCCGGTGAAATCTTGTAGCAGCACACGCGCCGGACGGAACGCGATCTCCTTTTCGGAATGCGTTCGCGGGCTCCAACGTGCGAGCGCTTCGATGTCGGCTTTCGTAACCGATCGACCGTCTTCAAATCGCAATAGATTCTCTAAGAGAATCTTGATCGAATACGGTAACGTTGCGAGTTCGGCGAGCCCAGCCTCGTGCAGTGCAGCGAGGCGGTAATACGTGTAGGATCGGTCGCCGACTTGCAGCTTGGCGACGGCATTGAAGCTTGATTTTTGAACGCTCATGATATGAGCGTTACTTTCGGCTCTCCTTTTGCATAGCCCTCGACGACAATTCGCGTTTCGCCCGACAAAAGTCTCCACAACGGCTCGACGACGAGCGCGGTACGCCATGAAGAAAGCCCGAGCAGCTCGGCGAGTTCTTCGGCGTTGCCGGGTGCTTCGCGCGCGGCACGCTCGAGAGCGGCCCGCGTCACCAGGAGTCCTTGCGGAAGGCCTGCCTCGCGGGCGGCCTCGCCGACCGCGACCCCCAGCAGCGTCGCCAGCGTCTCGCGGTCGGAGCCGAGCGGTCGGTGCGGGCGCTCCGGCAACGCCTCCTCGGGCACCGCCTCACCGCGTTCGACCGCCGCGAGAAAGCGCGCGCCGAAATTTCGGCGAGCATTGCTCTCCAAGCGCCGCAATTGCACGAGGTCTTCAAGATGCTTCGGACGCAACTGCGCAATGCCGCCGATAACATCGTCGGGAACGACGAATTTCGGTGGAATATCACGCTCTTTTGCCATCGCATCGCGCTCGGCAACGACCTCGGCAAGCACGGCGAGTTCGCGTCGATTCATGCGAACGGCGCCGGGAATTTTCATATACGCTCGGCGTAGATCGAAGCGATATTTTTCCGGCTGCGCCAGCGCAATACACTCTTGTTCGCACCACGACGCGCGCCCGCGTTCGCTCAAGCGTTGCTGCAGCATATCGTGCATCGGCAACAAATGAACGACATCGTCGACGAGATACTCCATCTGTTTCTCGCTCAACGGACGCGTCGACCAATCGCTTACGGTCTGCGTCTTCGCTAGGCGAATGCCGATGAGATCGCGCACGAGATCGGCGAGCGATATCTGCATTCCGTAGCCGAGAAACGATGCCGCGACTTGCGTGTCGAAGAGTTTCGGGGGCACGCTTCCGAAACGCTCGGCGAAGATTTTTAGATCGCTTTGTAACGCGTGGCCGACGAGGGTGATACGTTCGAGCGCGGCGACGAGCGGCTGCAGGTCGATTCCCGGTGCCAGCGGATCGACGATTGCCGTGTAATCCGGCAATGCGAGTTGCAGCACCATCAAACGCGGTGCGTAACTCCTCTCGGCGTGGAATTCCGTGTCGAGGCCAACGCGCTCGCTTGCGTCGAGGCGCGCGCAGAGGGCGGCGATGCCGTCGGCGTCGACGATGAGTTCGTGCGTCACGGGGTAACGATCGGCAGCGGTGACGGCGTCGAAGGAAGCGGCGTCGCCGGAGCGCGCCGGAAATGAATGCGGAACGGATGGGTGTGCTTATCGATATACACTTTGGCCCGTCGTTCGTAACGTCGCATCGCATTCCCCGCGCGTCGCTCGTACCCGTGCACCAAAATCGTCACGCGGTTCCCGCCGATCGCCAGCAGCGTACAGATCGGTATCGCAACCGCGCACATCGTGTAGATCTGCCGAATCAGCGGCACGCGCATCACCGCAGCCGTCGCGGTCGCGACGGTCCCGCCGAAACCCGGAATCACGCGGACGCAGATGAGGAACATCGGCGATCCGGGCTTGAAGCGCCGGGTCCAGGCAGGTAGCCGCTTGAGATAGGCGTCGAGATCGAGCAGATGCGTGGCGTGCCGGTTCACCCAATACCCGAGCATCGCTGCAAGGACGAGCCCGACCGCGTTGATGACCGAGCCCCACAGCGGCCCGAAGATCGCGCCGTTCATGACGGCGAGGGCGTCGGTCACCGAAAACGGCGCCGAGGCCACGAGCGCAAAGACGATCGTCGCCATCGGGTAGGCCCAGCCGCCGATCGAACGGATGAAACGATCGACCTCCGGTTGGAAGCGGATGACGAGGGCAGCCACGGTAAACGAGAGCAAGAGGAGGGCGACTCCCCCGACTTTACGCAGAAGACGAGGGCGGACGCTCGGTTCGGAAGTCGCGCTCATTCCGCCTTAATGCGCGCTCGGAGCCGATCTCTCCCTGTCGCTTCATCGTCGATTGCTCGGCTCGGAAGGCGCACATGCCGAAATCGGATAACCGGGGCCCTATGAGACGCCGGATCCTCCTTGTCGTCGCGCTCGCATTCGTCGGTGCGATGCCGAGAGCGCTCTCCGCTTCGCCGAAGACCCTGCGCATCGCATACGCGGGTTCGATGGGCGCCGTGATGGATCGCGCGCTCGGGCCGCAATTTGCACGGAACGCGCATGTCACATACCAAGGAATCGGCGCCGGCGCATACGGGTTGGCGCATCTCATCGCTTCGGGGCGTCTGCAGGCCGATCTCTTTATTTCGATTACCCCCGGACCGATTCGCGTTTTGCAGCGCGCCGGGCTTCTAACACATGCTCTCCCCATCGCTCGCACGCAGATGGTGATCGCCTACAGTCCGAAGAGTCGCTTCGCACGCGAACTCGGCGCGGCGGCGCGCGGCAGCGAGGCCTGGTGGCGCGTGCTGGAAACGCCGGGGCTTCGTTTCGGAAGAACCGATCCGACGACCGATCCGCAAGGGCAGAGCATTCTTTTCACGATGCAACTCGCAGCGAGCTACTATCGCCGACCGGATCTCGCGCAACGCATTCTCGGATCCGCGCGCAACCCCGCACAGATTTTTAGCGAAGCTTCGCTTTTGAGTCGCCTTGAGAGCGGCGAGATCGATGCCTCGTCGGGGTACGAGAGCGCGGTGCGCTCGCTCCATCTCCCGTTTATCGCATTGCCGCCGCAGATCGACCTCGGCGATCCCGCGTACGCGCAGCACTACGCGCGCGCGACGATCCATACAACGGTGCACGGAAAGACGGAAACGATCCATCCACAGCCGTTGGTTTTCTACGCTGCGGTACTCAAAAATGCCGCCGATCCAAGCGCCGCGCGTGCGTTCGTTACCTTCGTGCGCTCGCCGCGCGGCCGGGCGATTCTTCGTCGTTTCGGCTACCAATCGCCGCTCGGTCCACCGATCTGATGGCGCGTCGCCGACCGAATGAAACCTGGTTGCTCGCGCTTCCCGCGTTGCTCTTTCTCATCGCACCCTTCATCGCACTGGTCTTTGCGACGCCGTGGAAGCATTTTTCGCTCGATTCCGGCGACTGGTCGGCGATCGGCGTCTCGCTCGGCTACGGTGCGTGTGCGATGTTGTTGGTGATTGCACTCGGGACGCCGTTCGCGTGGTGGCTCGCTCGCACGCATTTTCCGGCGCGCTGGATCGCCGATGCAATCGTCCTACTGCCGTTGCTCTCGCCGCCGTTAGCTTTAGGGATCGTGTTGGAAACGCTCTACGGGCCATACGGCGCAGCGGGTGCACCACTCGCGCGAATCGGGCTCCTACTCACGAACTCCGCCCCCGCTTTCGTTCTCGCGCTCACCTATGGAGCATTGCCGTTCTTCATCGTGCTCGCGCGCGCGGCGTTCGAAGGAGTATCGCCGGAGTACGAAGCACTCGCGCGAACGCTTGGAAAATCGCAGCCGGCGATTTTTTTTACCGTTACGCTTCCGCTCGCGCGCGTCGGACTCGGTGCGGCGCTCGCCATCGCGTGGGTGCGAGCGCTCGGAGAGTTCGGCATCTGCCTCATCGTTGCGTATTTTCCGATGGGGATTCCGGTACGACTCTGGGTGAATCTACAGGATGTCGGGCTCGGCGCAGTCTTTCCGCTGCTGTGGGTTTTCTATCTCGTCGCGCTGCCGCTGCCGCTCTGGCTCGGATTGCGGGCGCAACGGAGAAGCGTCGCATGACGGAATTACATGTCGCGTATCGCATCTACGAACCGATCGAACTCGAGGTCGAATTCGACATCGCGGGAGTGACGGTATTGCTCGGCGCAAACGGCGAAGGGAAGAGTACGATTCTGCGTGCGCTCGCCGGATTGCTCGCCGCCGACGGCACGCCGTTCTCCGGCCTCCCGCCGCAACGTCGGCCGATCGCCTATCTTCCGCAGGAGCACCTACTCTTTCCGCACCTTCGCGCGTGGGAGAATGTCGCGTTTGCTTTCGACGATCGTGCCCATCGACGCGAACGCGCCTTGGCGTTACTCGCGCGTTTCGATATCGCCGAACTCGCCGGGCGTTTTCCGAATCAGCTCTCCGGCGGCGAACGCCAACGGGTCGCCATCGCGCGCGCCTTCGCGCGCCAACCGCAGCTCGTGCTCTTCGACGAGCCGACTTCAGCGCTCGATCGCAGCGCGCGCGATGCGTTTCTCACCTCCGCACTTCCGGCGCTGCGCGATGCCGGCATTCCGACTCTCGCCGCAACGCACGATCCTGCGCTCGTCGAGATCGCCGACCGCACCGTGCTGCTACGCGAGCACCGCATCGTCATCGCGTAACGCAGCATTTCCGTCATTCCGAGTAGAGCGATCTGTCATCCCGAGTAGCCGCCCCTTCGACTCGCTTCGATTCGCTTCGCTCGCTCAGGACAAGCTCCGCGGCATATCGAGGGATCGCTTCCGGCATACCTCGATACGAGCCCTCAAGCGCCCTACTCGGCATGACAAAGGCTGCTACACCTCCGTCATCCCGAGTAGAGCGATCTGTTATCCCGAGTAGCCGCCCGCAGGGCGGCGTATCGAGGGATTCTTCTGCGGTTATTTTATGACGTGCCAGTTATTCATCACGTATTGAGCGCCGCTCTGCGTCACCGTCAGCGTACCGTCGCCGAAGGCATCGACGGCAAAGGTTGACACTTGCGCGCCGGAGCTATTGGTAAGGATACCGCTGATGAAGTTGTTGCTGGTCGGCGGCTGCGAGGTATTAGTCGTTACGTTGAGCGTGTCGCCGTCGACGAGTTGCGCGTTGGTGACGCTGAGGTTCTCGAGCAGGCCGGCTTTGTAGGTGGCGGTAATTGGAATCGTGTACGTCCCTTTGCTCGTTCCGCCGGTCAGCGTGAAATCCGGCGTCGAGATCGGACATGCGGTGTTTTGCGTTGCGCTTGCAACATTGAGCGCACCGATGCCGCCGACATAGCTCGTGCCCGATTGCGTCCCGCTGTAGGTGACCGAGCCGTCGCTATTTACCACGCGCGTCCCGCCGGGGAGATCACCGCCCGCCCAACCAAAGGTTTCATTGAGCGATGCGATGCCCGTCGCGTTAAAGCCGGCGCTATCGCCGCAATAGGAGCTCGTGCCGGCATTCGCTGCTGCGATGCTGTACTCGGCATTCGATTCAATGCTCTTCACGCCGGTGAGATTGAGCGTGCTCGACACGATACGG
>JAJXVC010000060.1 GCA_021782295.1 bacterium
AGGAGTTGGGTCAGTTCCCAGTTTGGGGAAACGGATTCGGCTTTCAGCGCCAATTGGCGAGCCCTCACTTCCTCCAGAAGACGTTTTTTACCGGTTATCCACAGCTCATCCTCACCCCTGCCGCCCGACGGCTTTCGCCTCCCGCAGCATGACGGTCCACGCGAACATGCCCTCGGCGAGGGCAAATTGCAGCCAGACCGAGCCGAATATCTGCAAAAAATCACCGATCGGGACGAGGCTCTTGTTGAGTGAGGCGAGGAGGGCCCTAATGCCGACAGAGACCACGAACATGCCGATGCCAACGAAGATGTAGAGGAGATAGAAGCCGAGCGTCTCCCAAAAATATCCGCCGGTCAACTTCCACGACGCTCCGATCGGATTCGAGCGCTCTCCCAACACGAAGGAATATTCAAGCAGAGCGATCTTGGTGCCTAACCACATCAACATCGGAATCATCACCGCGAACGCCAGGAACGGCACCATCGTTGCCGACTGCGGACTTACCGTCGGTGCCGCGGCGCTTCCAATGTGTGGAATCATCGTGAGCACGACCGGAATAAGAATGAGCGTCGATGCTATTGCAATCACGATCGAGAGCCCTATACCTGCGAGGAACCACCACGCGATGAGCGCGCCGGTGTTCGCGAGCCTCCAGCGAAACTCTGGGGTCCGCGCACGCGCCGCCTCACCCAGGGCCATCAATCTGATCGCGATTGAAATGGCAATCGCGACGAGCAACAGGGGGGCAAATTGTGCGTAGAGATGGCCGAGTTTGGCGGGAGTCGTGGAAGACTTCAATATCGCGTCCACCTTCGGCGACATGAAGATCGTGACGAGCAGATTGATCGCGATAACAACGACGGCCCAGATTGCATTCTTGCGCATTCGCGGCCAAGCAAGCGCGAGCGAGCTTTCGATCAACCCCCAAGGGCGCGGGCGTTCGCTCTCGACCGGTGCAAAAACACTCGGCGCGAGCGCGATCTCCGGTTCGGCGTTCGGATCGCGAAAATGGGGGTTCTCAGCCCCGCAATTCGAGCAGCTTTCGCCGCTGACACCCGAGCCGCACTGCGTACAAAAAGGCATTTTCGCTCCTTTAACGGTCTTTAGCGAACGACGCGAATAAACTTCAGCTCGTCATCGTATGGGCCTTGCATTTTCGTGCCGGCCCGTTTTTCCAGCAATAGGTATTCGATAATCTCGGTCGTCAACTCTTCTCCTGGTGAAATCACCGGAATTCCCGGAGGATACGGCGTAATGACCTCGGCGCAAACCCGGCCCTTGCTACTGCGAAACGGAATAAACTCCGTCTCGGCAAGAAATGCTTCGCGCGGCAGCATCCGCGTCGGCGGGATCGAGGGAAGCAAGTAGCTCGAACTCTTCAAGCGCCGTTCCAGAACGCCCGACGGCGAGAAAATATCAAGCGGTCGATCTTCGCGTGCCAACTCGCTCACGCCGCTCACCAACGCATCGGCGGCCTCTTGCGAGGTACCAATGGTGAAGAGCGCGAGCATATTGAAGAGGTCGGCGAGCTCGACTTGGACGTTATAGCGACGACGGAGAATTTCTTCGGCTTCGTAGCCGGTATAGCCGAGCTCTTTCACGGTTACGGTTACTTTGGTGGGGTCGAGATCGAAGACACCCGGCCGCCCTTGCAGTTCCTCGCCGAAGCAATAGACTCGATCGATCTCGTTGAGCCGCGCGCGAGCGTCGTTCGCGATCTCGATCGTCCGCGAAAGCAACGCACTGCCTTCCGTGGCCATCTGGCGACGCGCGACATCGAGCGAAGCGACGAGCACGAGGTTCGGCGAGGTCGACAAGAAGAGTTTATAGACCGCTTTTAAACGATCGAGGCGAATGCGATTGCCCTGCACGTGCAGCATCGCCGTCTGCGAGAGCGAGCCGAGCATTTTGTGCGTGGAGTTGATGCACATATCGGCACCCGCTTGCATCGCCGAGAGCGGGAGAGCGGGGTGAAAATGGAAGTGCGGCCCCCACGCTTCATCGACGAGTAAGGGGATACCGCGCTCGTGAGCGACCGCAGCGATCCCTTCGAGATCCGCAGCGACGCCGTAATAGGTCGGGCTGACGATATAGACCGCACGCGTATCGGGGTGCGCATCGAGCGTCGCGCGCACCGTTTCCGGCGTAACGGTGTGATCCATGTGCAACGTCTGATCGACTTCGGGCTGCATCCAAATCGGTTGCGCGCCGCTCATGATCAAACCGCCCATTGCGCTCTTGTGCGCGTTACGCGGTAACGCGATTTTTTCGCCGGGATTGAGCGCCGCCATCATCATACACTGGTTACCGCTCGTGGAGCCGTTAATCAGAAAGAATGATTGGTCGGCACCATACGCATCCGCAGCGAGCTCTTGCGCGGCGACAAGCGCCTCGGTCGGCTGTAGAAGATCGTCGAGGCCGCGAATCTGTGTGAGATCGATAGCCAGAACGTTATCGCCGACGAACTCGCGGAAGGCGGCATCCATCCCGAGCCCTTGTTTGTGACCGGGCGTGTGAAACGGAATGACGCCTGCGTCGACGTAATCGATCAGCACCTGGAAATAGGGTGTTTGCTGTTGATCCATCTGTAATGTGTTGTCTACGGGCCGCTAGGCGAGAACTTCGAAGCCCAAGCGATCGAGCATGGCGAAGTCCTCCGCATCGGCCCGCCCGCCGGTAGTGAGATAGTCTCCGAGAACGATACCGCTCGCGCCGCTACGCATGCCGAGATCTTGCAGCCCGGCAAGTGTAATCTCGCGGCCGCCGGCAAAGCGGATCAAGGACTGCGGAAGCGCGAGGCGCGCCATAGCGACGAAGCGCAGCGCCTCGCTGGGCTCGAGCAGCGAGTAGGATCCAAACGGCGTCCCGGGGCGCGGATTGAGGAAATTGATCGGCACTTCTTCAGGGCGAAGTTCCTGTAACGTCATAAGAAAATCGATTCGATCTTCGATGCTTTCGCCCATCCCGATAATTCCGCCGCAGCAAAGCTCGAGATGATGCGTTTTCACCATGCGCGCGGTCTTCATGCGCTCGGCGAACGTGTGCGTCGTGCAAACTTTTGGGAAATATCGTTCGGAGCTCTCGAGATTGTGATTGACCTTGTCGACACCCGCCGCGGCAAGCGCAATGAGATGCTCCTCGGTGAGAATTCCGAGCGATACGGCGACGCTCAACGGAAGTTCGGCCTTGATGCGTTGCGTCGCTTCGCAAACGCGGTCGAGAACGCGCTTGGAGGGGCCGCGAACGGCGACGACGATGCAAAACTCCGTTGCACCCCGCCGATGAGCATCGCGTGCCGCGGCAAGAAACCCTTCGACATCCGAGAGCGGCTCCGGTTCGACGTCCGTCGCGAACCGCGCGCTCTGCGAGCAAAAATTACAATCTTCCGAGCAACCGCCGCGCTTTGCATTATAGAGCACTTCAATGGCGACTCCATCGCCGCAATACTCCGCGCGCACGACGTCGGCAAGATCGAGCAGTGCGGGAACCTCTGCCGCGGGAATCGCCGCAATTTCGCGTAGCAACGCGGCATCGGCGGGGATTCGACCGTGAATGACGCGCTCGCGAGCGCGATCGATTGCGGGGTGCGGCACGGATCCTCTCTACAACAAAGGAGCGATGTGAGCTCGAAGCACCGCCGCGTCGCGCTCTAACACGCTCGCGCTCGGCGATTCATGGGGCAGAATGCCAAGAATCTTCGTCTTTCCCTGCAAGACGCGCTCGACGTCGGCGATATATTCCGACTCCGGCGCTGCATCGCAGGCGACCAAGAGCGCACCGAGTACCGCGAGCGAACGCCGCGCTGCTGCCTCGAGCGTCAGCAAGGCGTGGTTCATGCAGCCGAGGCGTAGCCCGACGACGAGAATCGCGCCCAACCGAGCGGCGAGCGCAAAATCGGCGAGCGTTTCCTCGGCGTTGAGCGGCACGAGCAAGCCGCCGGCGCCCTCCACCAGCAGATCCCCGGTGATGGCATCGACGCGGCGCGCGAGATCCGCGGCCCCGAGCGGGCTCGCCCCTGCGGCGAGCGCCGCGGAGAACGGGTCGGCGGGCAGGGAAAAACGCACGAGCTCGCTCGCCTCGACCCCGGCGAGCGCGCCGACTTCGGCTGCGTCCCCCGGGGTGCCGGGGGAGAGCCCCGTCTGCACCGCCTTGAGTACGCGCGGCGGGCGCCCGAGCCCGGCAAGCGCGCGCGCGATCGTCGCGGTCGCACGCGTCTTTCCGACCCCGGTATCGGTGCCGGTCACGAAGGCGCGAAATGCGCTCACGCCATCGCCGCGCGCAGACGTTCGATCAGTAGATCGACATGCTCTTTGCGATGATCGGCGCGGAGCGAGAGTCGCAATCGCGAGGAACCGCGCGGGACGGTCGGCGGCCGAATCGCCGGTGCCTCGATACGCCCCTCGCGCAACCTCGCTGCAACGGCGAGTGCGCGCTCCTCGCTGCCGAGAACGACCGGCACGATCGGCGAAAATTCCGCCGAACTTGCGAGGCCGAGCGAAGCAAGCCCCGCATGCAGATGTGCGTAGGTATCGCGCAGATGCGCGCGCCGTCGATCGCCGAGTTCGCCGGCGAGCAACATCAACGCAACCCGCGCCGCGGTCGCGAGCGCGGGCGGCATCGCCGTATCGAAGATAAAACTCCGCGCGCGATTGACGAGTAGTTCGATCGCATCGCTCGCCCCGGCGACAAAACCCCCGAAGCATCCGAAGGATTTCGAGAGCGTTCCCATCACGAGGATACGTTCGTCATCGATACCGGCGGCGAGCCCGGCACCGCGCGGGCCGAGAACGCCGAGTGCGTGCGCCTCGTCGAGAATCAAAACGTCGTGTGCTGCGAGCAACGACCGATAGCGCGCGACATCGATCGCATCGCCGTCCATGCTGAAAAGACTCTCCGTTACGATTGCGCGCGGACGCCCCTCACCGATCGGCGGGTGGCCGTGCGCGTAGATCGCTCGCGGCGTGCGCGAGAGCCGCATGCCGTCGATCCAACATGCATGATTGAGTTCGTCGGAATCGAGCCGGTCGACGAGATCGCCGATCGTCGGCGCGACTCCGATCGCGGCGTGGTAGCCCGACGAAAAAAGCAGCGCGCGTTCGCGCCCCAACCAATTCGCCAGTTCTTCTTCCAACAACACGTATTCGCGATGGCGACCGCCGAGCAATCGCGATCCGCCCGAACCGACACTGCGCGCTCGACGCAACGCTTCGATGACCTGCGGTTCGTGCGAGAGCGCCAAATAATCGTTTCCGGAAAAATCGATCGCATCGACGGGCGGATCGGTCGATATCGCACGACGGCGATGCATGGCGTCGATCTGCGCGAGTTGCGCGCGCGCGCGCTCGAGATAACTCATGGCCCCAACTCCGCCGTCAAAGCGTCGAAAAACGCATCGACGTACTCTTCCTGCGCGCAGAGCGGCGGAACGAGCTGAATGACGTTGCCGATCGGACGCGTAAAATGCCCCGCGCGATAGAGACCGTCGGCAACGCGCCACGCCGGAGAGAGCGCTCCGCTTGCATCGATGCGGTCGGCATGGAGTTCGATTCCGACCATCGTGCCCACCGCTCGGACGTCGCGGACGAGCGCATGCAAGCGTAGCGAATCGAGTCGGCGGCGAATGCAGGCCGCCAATGAAAGCGCATTGACCAGCGTGTGCTCTTCGTCGAAGAGCGCCAAGCTCGCGAGCGCTGCGGCGCACGCAATCGGATTCCCCGCATAGGAATGCCCGTGGAAGAGATGTTTGTACTCGCCGTAATCGCCGAGGAATGCATTGTAAATACGATCGGTCGCCAAGGTTGCCGAGAGCGCGAGCGCTCCGCCGGTCAATCCTTTTCCAAGAACGATGAGATCGGGGCGTAACGGCGCTTGTTCGAAAGCGAACATCGTTCCGGTGCGCCCGAACCCGGTCGCGATCTCGTCGCAAATCAAGAGCGGCTTCATTTCTGCAAGCGGTTGGTAACGATGTCGTGAGACCGTGCGCATCCCTGCAGCGGCCTGTACCAGCGGTTCGATGATGACGGCAGCGATATCCTCGGCTGCAATATCCGCCGTTCCAAGCTCTAGCGTTTCGAAGGTGATCGACGAAAAGCGTTCGTTAAAGAGCGCGATGTTGGAGCAACTCATTGCGCCTACGGTATCGCCGTGATAGGCATCGCGCAAGCGAACGATACGGTTGCGTTGCGGCTGCCCGACGTTCTGCCAATATTGAATCGCAATTTTAATGGCGGTCTCGACCGCGCTTGCACCGTCGGAGGCGAAGATCGCGTGCTCCATGCGCGTGAGCGTGCAGAGGTGCGCGGCGAGTGACTCGGCAAGCGGATTACTCGCACCCAGCGCCGTTGCATGGTCGAGCAGATGGGCCTGCTTTGCAATCGCTTCGGCGATTCGCGGGTGGCAGTGGCCGTGGATCGTCGTCCAGATCGAACTCACCGCGTCGAAAACGCGGGCTCCCTCGTCGTCGTAGAGCCAACTCCCCTCACCGCGCACGAAGCGGTGAAGGTGCGCCTCCGGAGCGTTCATCTGGGTAAAGGGGAGCCAATGGTGACCGGTGCCGAGCATCACCGTCGCCTGTACCCGTCGGAAACGCCGCACCCCTTGTACGAGCATGAGTGCCGGACCCCGGAGGCGTACCCACAACGGGCATGAAACCCGAGGTCGTCATTGTCGGCGCCGGCCCCGTCGGCTGCTCGCTCGCTCTGGGGCTCGCCCACCATGGCGTCAGTTCGCTCGTCCTCGAGCGCTCGCGGGAGATCGCACGGGAGTCGCGCGCCTTGGTGATCTGGCCGCGCACCGCGGAGCTGCTGCGCGATTGGGGCGCCTGGGAACCGTTGCTCGCAGCGGGGCGCTTCACGACGGTCTTTACGCCGCACGACGCGACGCGGGATGAAGCGCTGCTCTCGATCGATTTTGGCGATATCGCCGATGCCGTGGAGAGTCCGGGCGTACTCTTTATTCCGCAGTACGATACGGTACGGATCTTGCGCGATCGGGTCGAAGCGAATCCGCTCTGCGAGCTCCGCTACGACGAAGAAGCCGTCGAACTCGAGCAGGACGAAAGCGAAGTTCGCCTGCGCACGCACGGGAGCGACGGCGAGGTGACGCACGCCGCGCCTTTCGTGGTCGGCGCCGACGGGGCAAACGGATTCGTGCGGCACGCCCTCGGTTTTGCACTGCAGGGCGCGACCTACGCCACGCGCGTGGCGATCGCCGATGTCGAAATTGAAAACAGCGATCGTTCTTATCCTTCACCGCGTATCGCGCTCGATGCGCCGGGGCTGCTGGTCGGCATCGAATATGCTCCCGGCATCTGGCGCACGATCGCCTCGGTCGCGCCGAGCACCGGGGACGACGCAGCGCTTGCACCTGAAGCGCATGCCGCGCGCATCGCCCATCTCTTCGGCGAGCAAGCACGCTCCGCACAGGTCTATTGGAGCAGTCTCTTTCGCATTCACCGTCGCCACGCACCGAACTTTATCTCCGGACGCGTTGCACTCGCCGGAGATGCGGCACACCTCAATAGCCCGGCGGGCGGGCAAGGCATGAATGCCGGCATTCACGATACCGCAAACCTTGCCTGGCGACTCGCTTGCGCATTGCGTTCCTCGCATTGCGCGCAGGCGTTGCTCGCCGGGTACGATATCGAGCGCCGCGAAATACAGCACGATAGTATCGAACGGACGACCGATCTCGCGACGCGCCTTGCCGTCTACACGCCGCCGGCGTTGAAGCGACTCGCCTTTGCGTGGATGCGCAGGAGCCTGCGCGCGCGCGGCATGCGCCGCAAGGCCTGCCGTACCCTCGGCATGCTCGATGGGCGCTACACGCGCTCGCCCGATGTCGACATCTCGCATCCGCTCGCGGGGCGGCGGATCGGCGATGTCGCGCTCGATAACGGGAAGCGAATTAACGAAGAGCGTTGCGGTCGCGCGGCGTTGCTCTGCTGCGGCGGAGCGCAGATCGATGGCGTTGCATCGCTCGCGCTTGCCAAGCCGCCGAAGCGCTGGCTCCTCAAACATCCAAGCGCTATCGTCATTCGCCCCGACGGCTTCGTCGCCGCGGTGATTGAAAAGCCGACCCGCGAACGCGTCGAGAAGCAGTGGAAGCGGGCGTTTTGCTGTGCGACGCCGTTGCCGGGAACGGAGACGCCGTGACGATCTTCATCGTTGCAGCGATCGTCATCGTTCTTTCGTTGGGCGCGACGGCCTATATCGCGGTCAAAGCCGAGATCGCACCGCTCCCGCGCGTCCTCCGCTTCGCATTAGAGCTCGCGGTCTTTGCCGTCGGCATCGTCGTGCTTGACCGTGCGGTCGCCGGATTCCGACTCGACATCGCACCGATCGGCCGCGACGAAGGCGCCGCTATTCTCGCCGCCTATGCGTTGCTCACGGTGATCCCCGCCTGGCGACGCCTGCATCAAAAAGCAAAGTAGCACAATGCGCCGCCCGCCTTTTTAGCGCATCTCACTCAGGTTTTTTCGACTGCACCTTTGCTTTAAAATATTGCACCCAAAACACCATGCCGGCCACAGTTCCGATAATTTCCAGCATTAAGACTGTTGTTTGAGAGGTACCGGGGATCCAACTGACACCTGATACAGTAAACAACGAAACAGCCATAACCCCGAATGCCACCTTCCCCCGACGAATCGAGAAGCACCCGAATACGACAACGCTGTTGAACGCGAGCGCAAGGGCAATATGGGTCCACGGCCCAGAAAAACTCTCTAGCATAGTAAATCGACGCCTTCCGTGTAAATTTCCGGAATCCCCCACAAAGAGACGCCTCCCCTCGTCGAAGATATACCTCCGAAGCTGATGGGTGCTAATTTGATCGAGCGGTAATGAGAGGAAAAGCACCGATTGGAAAAGCATCGTAAGCGCTCCGGCTCCCTGTATCGACTTTGCCCGTCGCGAAAATTCAATGACAGGGCGTCTCTCTGACTCGGCCTGAAACGCAAGCGTCAGCACCGTCTCGCCTTCAAGAGAAAGCTCGACTATGCGCTTGCGCCCACTTCGATTTATTTCCGCCTTAAACAATATTCTTTGCGAACTCCGCGCGCGGGAATCCCCCCTGATTCACCGCACACGAAATATCGTCTACCTAATCGTTAGTTTGCTATTTGTGTGATCGTCGTGACACCGCCCGAGGTCGATGAAAACTGATCCGTGTTACCGGCCGTAAAACCTTCCCACGAACCGCCGACAAGCCCAGGCGCTCCTTGGCACGACGAAGTATTGCTGTTCATTGTCATGCCGCCCAAAATTGCCATACCAGGGGCCGTCACGATGTCCGCTCCGGGAACTGAAAGGCCAGCTATTCCACCGGTTGCTGCGCCAAAAAGCACACTTTCCCGATTGTGTCCCGCGGAGTGGTGTACGAGCCGCGACTCGGCGAGGTCGGCATCAGCCGGTAATGACCGCTGACAACCTGGGTCTCTGGTTATCGCTGACGGCCTCCATTCCTTCGAGCTGCATGTACC
>JAJXVC010000061.1 GCA_021782295.1 bacterium
CCGCGCGAGCGTCGGGTTGCTCCGCCGAGGCGCTCTCTGTTACACTAAGCATCGAGGGTGACTCCCTGGGCCGCGATGGTGATGCACCGCGGCCCTCTTTGCGTGGTATGCGCGCAACGGGCGCGCTGCCGTTTCCGGTCGGAAATCTTCATGCCGCGCTCCGCAGTTTTCGGAACGCGAAGGCGTGTCGCAAGTCGGCTTCATTGAGCGCCGCCATGCGCGCGTAGCGCGAGACGTAGCTGTTATCGAGCGCGGGGTCGCTATCGGTCGTGCGGAGCGCGTACTCCCAGCGCAGCTTTTCAAATACCATCTTTGCGCCGACGTGCGATCGTCCGGTGGTTTTCATATACGCCCGTGCAACGGTGACGAAAGCGCGGTAAACGTGCGGGTTCAACTCATGGAAGCGGGCGAAGCGTTCGTCGAGCGTTTCGTCGCGAGCACCCTTATCGAGCGGCTTGACGCGTGCAAAAAGCGCGAGCTGCGTGCTCACGATGCAGCCTCGATGCGCTCTTCGCAGCCTTCGATATCGAGGCACGCAAATATGCCGTCGCCATCGGCGATCATACGGTATCCAGGGCGCCCGCAATAAACGCACGTTTTTACCCGACGCGCCTTGAACTCTGGATCGGCGTGGAGCGCTTTCATCCGCGCGGACTGCCGCGCTTTGAAATCGGGATCGGCGTGGAGCGCTTTCATCCGCGCGGACTGCCGCGCTTTGAAATCGGGATCGGCGTGGAGCGCTTTCATCCGCGCGGACTGCCGCGCTTTGAAATCGGGATCGGCGTTCAGCGCCTTCATCCGCGCAACGTGGGCCGCGTGACCCTCTGGCGAAACATGATATTTCATCATGCGACTGCCCGAAGCCAGCGCCGCAACCCGCCGCATTTTGCACAATGCGGGTCGCGCGCACGATGATCGCAAGCGCAGCGGTCGTCGCGGTAGACTTTCCCTGCGTCAACGGCGCGATGATTCTCGGCAGCTATTTCAGCCATACACAGCATGCAGATTCCGTTGGCGCGTTTTTGGCACGCTCCGCAAAGCATCGAGTCGCAACTCATACACGACTGCGCGTTCGCGCCCGACTTGTCCGTGTAGCAAGAGATTCCGCGTCCGTCGAATCCGCCGCCGCCTTCGGCTATTAGCGCGACAAGGCAGTCGCCGCAGTGGATATGCGCGCCCGCTACAGGGCACGGATCAACCTCGCAATGCATCAGATGCGCTCCAAATCGGCGATGAATCGTTTCGCGGCAATGTCGGCCTCGGCGAGGTCGACGCTGCGGGCAATCGCCGCGTTCGTCATCGCCTCGAAGCGCGCACGATCCTCGATGCGGGCTTGATACCCGCGCTCGTACTGAACCGCGCCGTAAATGAGCATCGTCGCGGCAACGGAGCCCGCGATAATCAAATGCGCAATCACGACATCGCCTCGGCTTTCTCGGCTTGCGCGCGCCGTTTGGCGAGGTATTGCGCGCGCGCTTCGATCAGTGTGCGTAAGAGCTCGCGGCCGGCCGCGTTATTGGGGACGACGATGCGTTCGATAGAACTCGCGGGCACGAGCGTGCTCGGATCAACGGGAACGCGCTTCATGCCGCTCTCCGACGCGCACGAGCAAGCGCCGCGCGATCTTTGCGCACGACGGATAGCAGCAAGTCGGGCTGAACGTTGATGGCGGCCGCGAGAGCGGGAACGATCTCCTCGTTGCGTGCGACGAGCGGGCGCCCGTGCGCGAGACGATGAACGAACCCGCGCGGGCGTCCAATTTCGCGGGCGACCTTGGCCTGGTTGACGGCTCGCAGCATTTTTGCAAGCACCGTCATGCGCCGATCTCGGTCGACGGGATCTTTGCGGCGACGAGGAGCTCGGCGGCGGCGTACCCCGCGCGAATCTCCGGGAGTACGACGCCCCCGATACGGGCGACCCGGTCGGCTGCGAGACTACAGAGCCGGTTTTGGGCGGTGATGATGTGGAGCAGCGCCTCGCGGTCGCACTCGACGGCCGTCAGGGCCTCGACGAGCGCCTCGGCGGCAATGTGGGCCGGATGCGTCGGCCGTCCGCCCTGGTTTGGGCGCTCGGGGGCGGCATGATGTACGCTGGCGGCCATATGACTACGCGACCGCCGCACGAAGATCGATATCGTTGGCGTCACACCCAAGGGCCTTCGCGAGGCGCTGGAGCGTGGGGCCCGACGGGGTCACCTTGCCGCCCTCGTACCGAGAGAGATCAACCGGATGAACCTTCGCCTTGAGGGCGAGCGCCTTTTGCGACAAGCCTCTCTCGACCCGAAGGATGCGGAGCGATTTAGGTTTCATGCCATGCATCTTAGCATTTGCGCTAAGAATGTCAATAGGCCAGCCGCTAAAAGATTAGGCTGAATGCTACCTAAGCTAAGCGCCTATATGAAGCGCACGCGGGCGAAGGAAGAGCCAAAAGACCCTGTTGCCGTCGCGGTCGGGGTCCTTATTCGCGAAGGGCGACTTCGCGCAAGACTAACGCAAAGGGAGGTCGCGCGGCGCGCTTCCTACGATTCCGTTTCAGTGTCTAGAGTCGAGACCGGCGACGTCCTCCCTGGCCTCGAGACCGCGCTTCGGCTCGCGGCGGCGATCGGCATGCGTCCTGATTTTTCTCCTGTGATGCCCCTCGTTGCGGCCCGAGTTAAGAGCCCGCATGCTGCCATTTCTATGCTGCCGACCACCGGCGCCGACGAAGGCGAACAACTCGGCCGCTCAACGGCGCGCTCCGTTGTATCTGCGGCCTGCGAATGACCGGCCGCATTTCGGGCGGAACGCCGCGCTCGCCGAAGACGCGGTACTATCTCTGCCCCGACCCCGCGACCCACGACGGCTATCCGGGTCATCGCGCCGCCGATCTCGAGGAGCAGTTTGCTGCCCTCCTCGTGCGGCTCCAGAACGACCCGAGCCTTATCGCGGGCTATCAGTCGCCCGACGTCGATCTCGACGGCCTCGCGGCGCGCAAGGCCGAATGCGAGCGGAAGCTGAGCGATCTCGATGCGCGACGCCGCGCAGCGTGGGAGCTCGCCGAAGAGGGCGGCATCGACGCGCACGAGCTGCGCGGACGGTTGGCCGACATCGCCGCTGATCGCGAGCGGCTGAGCGCATCGATCGAGCGTCTTGCGGCCGAACAAATCGCCGGCGCCGATAGGGCGCGCAGCCATGCTGATCTCCTCGATGCGCTGCGCATCGCGGCGAGCACCTGGGCGGACGCAAACATCGAGGTGCGTCAACAAGTCGCCGCGGCTGTGAGTGCGGTCGTCGGGGGCCTCCATGCCGATCCCGCTCGCCGACATCGACTGCTCGTCGGGTCGCCGCACGGTGCAGCCGGACGAAAAGCCGAGACTTTTTGCGTGGCGACGCCATCAACGTTCGCCCGGGAGATTCGGGGAGCGACCGCGAGGAGTGCAGATCTCGAAGCCGCTCGTTGAGCACGATTCCCCCTTTGCGGGGGTATGTGACACCGAAAAGAGAAAAAGCGCCCCGGTTAACCGGAGCGTCGTCATGCATTTTCCGGGACTTTCCAGGACTTTCCGGGGCTTCCAAGGGTTTACCGAGTAGGGTTTACTTACCAAGGTAAGGGCGCTGCGACCGGACGCGCGTGCTACGATCAATCTCCCATGCAGCGAAAACGGAAACTCTGCCCGATCTGCGGTCGCCCGAAGGCCCGATGCCACTGCGCGCCAGGAAAGCCGCGCTCTCGCCTTCAGGGGCGCCGCGCGTCGATGCTCGCCGGGTTGCTGCGACCGCTGCGTCGGGCGCGAAAGCGTCGAACACAACGATACCGCACGGGGCGCCGCTAGTGCTACCTCATCGCGTTGTCGCCCTCCTGAAGCATGTCTGCCGTAGCGAAAAACATTTGGATCGCTGTACTTAAAATGAACGCCCCTATTGCCCATGAAAGGAGCCACGGCTTATCAGATGTGACGATTGCTGCGGCCTTTGCGTCGGAAGGACATTCTTCTTTCCCGTTGCTAAGGCTTAAGTTCGAGTAGCTGTCGACCGTGAAGCCCAGGTTCTTCCCGTCGCAAACATAAAGGACGCTAGCAACCGTTCTCGCTGCCGGATCCCACTCGTCGGTATGGCGAGCGATTCGTAGGCCAGAAGTCGATGCCTGAAACGCAAGCACGAGACCGATGCCGGACGCAAAACTCAGCACGACCGATAACCAGTTCCAGTGCTTCCGGCGCATTTGGCTAAAAATTTTCATTTGCGCCTGTTCGTGTACGCTCGCCGGCGCCCCTAGAAGTGCACCGTCGCCGCCGCCCCGATCGTGACGCGGCGGTCGTACCCGATCCCGAGGCCGATCGCGAGCTGCGTATGAGGAATGAGCCAGGACGGCGCGATGACCGGCGAGAGATGCGCGCCGTGGAGCACCGCGCCGAGCTCGAGCTCGAAGTGCCCTTTCCGCACGGCCGCGTAGCCCAATCCGGCGCCATTTGCCGTGAAGATCGATCCGACGCGCGTCGGCGCGACCTCTTGCCGGCTCACCGTGACGGCAATCTTCGTCGTGGGATCGGCGAGCACCGCAGCCGTGGCGGCCTTATCGGTGGCAAAGAGCGCGGCTTGTTGTGCGGACGTCCATCCCGGCGGCGGCGTGGGCGACGGAATCGGCAGCGCTGAAAGATGGGCGCGCACGACTTCGATCGTTGCGGGCTTGAGCGCTCCGAGAATCGAGGCGATCTCCGCACCGGAGAATCCCCGCATCCCTGGCAGCTCGCGCACGACGTTGACCGCCGGTGCCGAGAAGAGCGGCGTCGATCCGCGCGACGCGGCGAGGAGTCGATCGGCGTTGAGTACGCCTTGCACTTCGCGCTCGATCTTTCGAGCCGTCGAGATACCCTTCGAAGGGGTGTTCGAAGGCGCCGTCGGCGGCGTGTGATGCAGATAGGCAAACGCCAGGATGCCCACGATGAGCACTGCGCCGCCCCAGCCTGCAAGAAATCGCAGCGTCGCGTGGAGCTCTTTAAGGGCGAGCTCCGTCACGGCTGCTTCTCGCGCGGCGTGACCAGCACGAGCCCCGCGACGATGAGCGCCGCAGCGATATGTTTGATCCACGCCTCAGCGACCCCGAGATCGTGGAGCGCCCCCGCGCCGTTGGTGAAGAGCCCCGTCGCTACCGAGATCGCGCCGATCGCGGTCGACTGCGTGGATCTCCACCACGCTTCTACGCGCGCATCGAGACGAACGAAGAACGCTCGCATTTTCGCGAGCGCTCCAGCGAGAACGTTCATGGGTTGCTCCTTTCGATCCGGCGGTTGCGCTCCACGCGGAACCGCGCAGGTGATCGCGTAGACGATATAGCCGACCGCCGCGACGACCATCACGACGATGCCGATAACGAAGAACGCGACGATCATAAAATATCTGACCCGTCACCGGTCGGATCGCAGTAGATGCCGACCTCCATCATGGCGCAGTCGCGTTTTGCACGCCATCCGACTTGCGTGAACCAATCGCTCTGGCGCAGGTCATTTGCGGCAGTCACGAACGCCTCGTGCGCATCGGGAGCGTTCGCTTCTTTCGCCCGCTGCGCGTCAGCGATCGCCGCGCGAGTGCGTACAAATTGCAGCCACCTGCCGGAGCCCATGTTATACACGAGATCGCAGATCACGAAACGGCGCGCGTCGGTAAGCGCATCGAAGATGCCGGTCGGAAGCGAAGCACGCGCCTCGGAAACAATCGGCGCAAACGAATACGCAAAGAGCGCGTCGATTTGCTCTTGCGAGAGCGCGACGTCACCGTTGATGACGCCCTGCACTTGCGTCGGCGGGACTCCGGCTTTCAGCAGCGCGCTATAAGCATCCGCGCGGGTCAGATTATAACCGATCCCAATCGTTGGAACTCCTCTCGTATCATAGTAACGCGTCGCCTCGCACCCTTCGGAAATCGCGATGCGGCGCTGTACCTCGCCGAGCCACGCGGCGTTCATTTCTTCACCGCCCCAAGGACAATGATCGGCCGAATCTGCATGGTGCGCAGGCGCTCGATGAGGTCGGCAAATGACGGAAGAGGATTCATGGTTTTGCTCCTTTGTCGATTTCGTCGAGCAGTTGCGCGACGATGAGACGCAGATAGCTATCGACATCTGCGCTCGGTTTCGTGAGATAGGATCGGATCATGTTCGCGAGATCGATGACGGTGCGATTTTGCTCCAGCGCGTCGAGCAAGCGTGCGACCATATCGTGCAAGAGGTCGTCGTGCTCGGCAGCGCGTTCGAGTTGCGCGCGGACGGCCGTCGTCAGGGTGACAATCGCTTCGTTCTGTGCAACCAGGTGCGCGCTCTGCTGTTGGATTTCTCCGAGCTGCTGCGCGTTAGAATACTTCAATGCGTTTTCGACAAGGAAGGGTGCTACCGACCAGAGCACCGTCAGCACAATGAGATCGCCGTCGCCGGCAAACCAATGCGCGTGCTCGACAAGGAGTTCGCGCACGGGAATCCAGATAAGAAAGATGAGCACCCATCCGAAGAACCACTTTGGGTTGCTCGATACGCGCGAGAACCACTCCAACAGGCGGCGATCCCACCCTGTTGCAATGGAATTGATGCCCATAACCAGCAGCATCGTGCCGAATGAGACGCCCGCGCAGAGCAGCAGAATGTCCGTGGGGTGGTGAAGTCCGAGCATCGTCGGCTCTCCTTTCGTCGGCGGTGATCGGGAGGAACGAGGTTTGCGCGCCCGCGCGCGCGGCGTGGTACAATCGTCGAAATGCACAAGGAGGAATCTATGACCAAGCATCTTCTCGCCGGGCTTAGCGCCCTGGCGATTGTCGCGCTCGCAGCCTGCGGCGGCGGCTCGTCGGGTAGCAATCCGATCGCTCCGCCGACGACTGCGCCTGTGAGCTATCAAGCGCAGATTGTTTTCAAGGGCCCACTCGCCGGGTCGCAAAGCGGCGTCTCGACGCTCTCAACGGGTCGGGAAATCCAGTCGATGAATCAGCGCGGAATTCTCGCCGCGCCGGGAGCGACGCCTGTGCCGATTATGATTCTGTCGCCGAACGGGCCGAACGATTCCTTTATGGGTTCTACCGATAACGCGGTCGGCGGCATCGTGTCGGTTGTAGTGTCCCCTGAGCCGCAAACCCCGGTGTCTATTGCCATGTCGTTCTCGGGAGTGCAGCCGTCAGTCGTCCCCACCAACTCCCCTGCGCCGACCTATACGAACCCTCCGGGAGTCGTCGGCGTGATTGGAGTTGCGGGGTCAGCCGCCGCCGTGGGTACGCAAGCCGCTGGAGTGGCTACTGCTACGGTATCCGCTCCGGTCAATCAAGCACCGCAGACTCCTATCTACGAGTACCAGTCTATCGGATTGGACTGCGCGAACATCTATCCGAACGACTTCGGCGGGGCTTCGTGGAACGGCACCACTTGGGTGGGTGCTTCTTCCCCCGCGACCGCCGACATTTACATGACGGATACTTCGCCGCAGTGTAATGCACCGTGGGCAACCGCGAGCCAGCCTACCTTGAACGTGCCTTACGGCGGAGTGCTTTTCAACAATTCGACTCCATGTTCGTCGTTCACCGCGAGCCAATGGTCGAATACCTTTACGAGTATCCCAATGGCTACGGTAGGGACTATTCTCCCGGACTATTCCATGAACGCGGTCCTACTCTTCAAAACGGCCAGTGGGGCTATTGCGAAGATTTGTCCCACGGCCACAGGGAATATCCAGAACCCCATCTATGGCGGGGCTATCGAAGTCTCCGGTGATTCCATAGACGGGTTCTAAAACGACTCAGGTCGAAACGGCGGGAAGCCGTGGAACGCATGCACTGACTCAAGTGCTTCGTACATAGCCGTTCCCGCCGAGACTCCCGCATAACTCAACGCCGCTGCATGTTCCTTAGACAGCGGCGTTGTTTTCCATGCCGGGGGAAATACGGTTATCCCTGCGAAGGTCGCAGCGTTCTCGTAGAAGTGAGGCGCGGGTTCGACGACCGCGATGAATGAACCATCGGAGAGGTCGCACCCGTGCAGGCTATGTACGAACGCGCCGATATTGGTGCGTAGATGGTCGAGTCCTTGCGGGTCGTGGACGAGTAATTTCGCCATTTCGTTGTCCTTATCCTGAGATATTATGGCCGATTTGGCCTGCGAGGTCGCCAGGTAACGGCATGATTTCATCCCCGGCACGGAGGTCGCGGACATAGACCCACTCGCCGTTTGCAAGCATGATTCGGTGGGTATCGTTCACCCTCGCGTCGGCGGGGAGAACGTACCGATGACGCTCGCAGTTGATAGCCACGAAGTTTCCGACGCTGCACTCCTCGACTTCAAGCACCACCGAGTCGGCGGTTTTGATTCTCCAGATAGGCGAAATGTCTATCTGAATATCGGTGATTTCATTCCACCCGTTGAATGGGTCGCGCAGGTGTTCGCCGACCGCGAGCGTCCCTGCTTGCACCATACCGCGTTCGAGGGTTTCGATGGACTGCTCGACCGCAGGGCACCCCTTTCCAGGCAGCGTCGGCGAGGTTCCGCCACCGCCTGAAGTTCCACTTGTAGGTAACGCAGCGGAGTAGCCGATATACATCGACATCTTCGTATCTTCGAGAGCCACGATATACTGGGCGGGGGTCGGCGCGGTCGTTTGTGGGGCAATGCAATTGACGGCCCCTGTCAGCAGGTTGTAATAGATTGTGGTGTAGTAAGTCGCCCCGGCAGTAAGTCCTGTATAATTCGTACTTGTCCAAGCCGGGATGGTGAAAGAAGTTCCATCTGCACGATACCAAGTGTAAGCCGGGGTGGAGTATTGAATGGAACTGGTCGTCGCCGTGTACGAAGGTGTAACCTTCAACCCCGCAGATGGAGGCGTCGAAGAGATTCCATTCATGTTGCTCGATGATTTCATGTTCCCGTTTACGTCGAGGGTATTCTGCATCCCTGATACATGACTAGCATTGACCCACGGAGCATGAAAGAGTAACTGCGAACTATCTCCGTTAATGTAACCAACGATTTCATAGTTTTGGCCGTTGGCTTCGTTAAAGATATAGGCGTAATCACTTGCATTGTAACCGACAGTGTAAACGCTTGCCGCACCTTGCGAAACCCAGTCAATAAAGACTGCTTCCCACGCGCCGACTGAAACGCTACTGCCTACATCTATTCGGCAGTAGTCACCACTAGGTCGAAAGAAGATGACGTTGCTCGGGAAGTGTAGGACATTACTAGCGTCAATGTACGGCATCTGCCCCGCGCAGGAAACGTGCATCCCTCCACCACGGTTTTGAATCGTCGTAGCGTGATTCGCATAGGGCAATAATCCCACTACATCGGTAGGGAGATTCGCCTGGTTCTTCTGCGCTAACGCTCCCTTTGAAGGATGCGGAAGGTTGAAGTCAATCATCGTGCCACCGGAAGGCGACGGGCCGCTCCATGCCGAGCAGATTGAACCTTCTTCTAACTGCATACCACAGAAG
>JAJXVC010000062.1 GCA_021782295.1 bacterium
GGAGAGCGCGGCGCATAGAGCGAGCGTGCGCAGCCAGCGTTGGCGCGCGAGCGAGGCGACGGCGAGAGCGATCGGAACGATGACGAGCACGTAACCGGCGAGTTCGCCCGGAAGAATGAAGCTCCCCACTGCGCGTCCATGCTGGGCGGCATAGATCGCCGCCGGTCTATGGAGCAACACCGCCGCGATAGCGACGATGAAAGCCAAGGTCGCCGACCCCAGAAGCGCGCCGAAAATAATCGTCGGAGCGCTGGAATCGCTATAGCTCGCGTTGACGCCGACATGCCAAAGGATGCCCAGTAAGAAAATCGCTAGGAAGAGTATGCCGTAGAATGGGGCAAAGCCGAGTAAGGCCGAGAGCAACGCAGCAGCAAGCCAGATCGAGAGCGCCGGGAGCATCGGTTGCTCGACGCGTTCTGAAAAAATCAGCAGCGAACCCGCGATGACGCCGAGCACGCCCATTGCTACCAAGATCGCCGGTGCAACGGCGGGCGGGATCAAAGAAACTCCCGGAACGCTCGCCGGCGTAAGCGTAATAAACGTCGGGAAGAGCGGCAAACAGGCGAATGCCGTCGCCGCAACGATCGCGAGGGCGCGTTTTACGGAAGCCCGAGACACAACGCCGCCCTTTCTGCGATCCGCCTTGCCGCGCCGGGCGCCCCCATCCGCTCGCGCCCGATATCACCCATACGTTTGCGTCGTTCTCGATCAGCAAGCAGCACCGCAAGTTGTTCGCCCGCGAAGCGTGGATCGCTCGACACCATCAGCATTGCATCGCCGAGCAACGCGCGTTGTCGCATGCGATACCACCGCTCGGCCCGCGTGCGCCCGTCGTCGATCGCGGCTACCGCGATACCCGCTGCTGCCGCAGCTTCATTCGCCGTGCCGGCCTGCCCGAAGACGAGCGAGGCATGTGCGAGGAGCCCGCCGACGCCTGCTCGCCACAGCAATATTCGCGTATTGTCGCGCTTGAAAAACGGTGCCGGCTCAGCTTCCGTATAGCGCCAACCATCAGCGACGAGCCGCGCGATAAATCGCTGCGCATCGAGGCGTGGCGCAACCGAGAGTGCGCCGACGATATTTGCACCGTGCCGACGCGCTTGGGCGAATGCCGCGGCAAGCGCGCTCGCTTCTTCGTATGCGCCCTCGCGACTACCGGGAAGAAGCAGCACGAGCTCTTCATCGGGCGGGAGATGGAGATCGACGATCGTATCGCGGTCGTGGAGATCGACAATCGCATTCGCCGCGTCGACCGCATCGAGCCCGCGCGCGCGACAATCCTCCGCGGTCGCTCGGTCGCGGACGAACACGTACTCCGCGGCGCGCATCGTTCGCAACTCCATCGGTCCGTATCGAGCAACGTTCACGCTCTTTGCCGTGCCCACGAAAATCGTGCGCGCTCGCATTTTCAGCGCCATAAAGAGCGCAAAGGTATCGCCGACGGCTATTACGAGATCGTAGCATCCGTGCTGCGCGCGCAAAAAGCGCAGTTGACGGATCGTGAGCCCCAGCAGCCCTCCGGCGATATCGTTGAAAATGTTGCGTATGTTGAACATTGCGATCAGTCCGCCGCTGGGCAGCGCCGCGCGCGGCCCGACGACGTTCGCCTCCGCCGTCGATTGCGGCGCACCGACGAGCGGAAAATGATCGAGGACGACCCCGGGAATGCGTTCGTGCAATGCGATCGCAATGCGCTGCGCGATCGCGACTTCACCGTTCCCGTTGCTGACGAGTAATACGCGCATACTACTCCGGCTCGCCGAGGAGCGGCAACAACTCGAAATTACCTATGCGAAGGCGTCGCGATCCCGCATCGTATTCGAGGTCGGTTTGCGAAACATACCGTGCGTAAGGCCCTGCATGGACGATCGGCACCTCGCCGACATACTCCGGCGCGAACAGCGTGTCGTGGCTATGCCCACCGAGGATCAGGTCGATACCCTCCACCGCTGCGGCTAAACGGCGATCCATCGCAAGCCCGAGATGCGAGAGCACGACGAGCGACTCCCCGGCTGGAAGACGCTGCGCGTAGTCGCGCACGACCTCGATCGGGTCGAGGAACCGCCAACCGAAAATGCGCTCCCATGGGCTGCCCACCGGATACTGCGTGACGAGCAGACCGAGAAAATGCGTCGGTCGTTCCAACGGCAACACCAGCTCGGTACGAAAGGGAAGCGTGCGTCCCTTGGTATCGACGAGATTGCTGCAAAGCAGCGGGTGTTTCATCATTGCGGCGCGCGCCCGAACCGCTCCGAAGAGATAGTGGAACTCGCGATTCCCCATTGCTTGCAGGTCGTATCCCGCGGCGTCGATTTCGGCGACGATCGGTTCGTCGCGGCGATAGATCGTTTGACTGCCGCGCAGCGAATCGCCGCAGTCGACCAGCAGACCCGGTGCGCGTTGACGCAACGCTGCAAGCCGAGGCGCAAAGCCCTGTCGGTCGTGCATATCCGAGGTGTGATAGATGCGCATCATCGCACCCTTGCCGCTTCAAGCGCGTAGCGCGCGCAACGATCGAGCGCATCGGCGGGCCCGAGAGCATCGCGGAGAGCATCGACCGAACGATACCATTCCTCGGGAGCGCGCAAGATGCGCTCCATCGCGGCGGCTAGTTCCGCCGGGGTCGCTCGCTCTTGCAGCAACTCCGGAATCGCTTCGCGGTCGAGAATCAGATTCGGTAACGTGATGTACGGGCGACGCATCAGGCGACGCGCGTGCGCAGCGAGCAACGGCGTGATCGCGTAAAGGGCGATCGTCGGCACGTTGCTCAGCGTCGTCTCCAAAACCGCCGTGCCCGATGCCACCCATGCAGCATCGGCATCGCGGATCGCCGTTTGCAACCCGTCGACGATTTCCGTCCCCTCGACGTCCCGGAAGACCTTCTCTAAGAGCGTCCGCGCCGCGGCGTCGGAGGCACCAACGCGGGCACGAACGCGCGGCCGCGTACGCCGAACCAACGCGAGTGCCTCACGCAGACGCGGGGCAAGCCGCGCTATTTCGTCGCGTCGGCTTCCGGGCAGCAGCGCGAGCGTGCCGCCATCGCTTGGTGGAGCGATGCGTTGCGGACGCGAGGCAATGCGCGGCGCGAGCGGGTGGCCGAAGAACGCAATCGGCAGGTTCAACGAATGATAAAACGCCTCTTGGTGCGCAAATCCCGTGAGCGGGAACGCCCGCGCTGCAACCGCACGCGCCGGGCCCGGATCGTCGAGCCACGCACCCGGCGGAAAAAGATAGAGAATCGGCCCGACGTAACGATATTTGTCGCGAAGCTCTTTTGCCAATCGAACGTTAAAGGCACCAAAATCGACGAGAACGACGAGGTCCGGCGGCGCGGCCGCAAGATCGCGCGCGCATTTCCACATCTCGCGCAGCAATTTCGGAATACGCGGAATTGCAGCGAGTGGTCCGAGGCTCGCCCAGCCGGTGTGATCGGCGTAGAGATCCCAGCCTGCAGCGCGCATACCCTCGGCACCGATTCCGGAAAAACGGAGCGCGGGGTCCGCAGCGCGCATCGCTTCACCCAATGCGAGTGCAGCGAACTCTCCCGACGGCTCACCGGTCGAGAAAAAAATCCGTCGCGGCGAGATCACCGGCCGCTCTTATTTGAGGATGCCGCGGCTCGAATCGTTTGGCGGCTCCTCCAAGAAAGCTACGAAGGTCCGCCCCGCATCGGTCGACACGCGCTCTTTCATCTTTTCGACGGCTTGTGAAACGTTCAAATTCGCTTTGTAGAGCAAATCGTGGAAGGCGCGGAGCTCGTTACGGTCTTCGACGGAAAATTGGGCGCGTCGCAACCCAACGCTGTTGAGCCCGTACACCTCAGCCGGATTGCCCTCAACTAAAAGAAAGGGCGGAACATCTTTCGTCACCTTGCTCGCGCCGCCGAGCATCGCGTAATCGCCGATGCGCGTAAACTGGTGAACGCCGGCCATACCGCCGATGGTAACATGATCGCGCACGACGACGTGCCCTGCAAGTTGCGCGAGGTTACTCATCGTCACATGATTTCCGACGACGCAGTTATGCGCGATATGAACGTATGCCAGCAGCAGACAGTCGTCGCCCACCGCCGTCACTTCTTCGCTACCGGTTGCGCGCTGGATGCTAACGTACTCGCGAATCGTCGTGCGATTTCCGATGCGCGTGTACGCGCGTTCGCCGTGATACTTACGATCTTGCGATGCGGCTCCGATTGTCGTGAACGGATAGATCGTACAATCGTCGCCGATCGCCGTCCAACCGTTTATGACCACGTGCGCCTGCAAGAGCGTTCGCTCGCCGATAGAAACGTGCTTTCCGACCACGCAATAGGGGCCGATCTCTGCGCCTCGGCCGATGCGCGCTTCGGGGTGAACGATTGCCGTAGGGTGGATCATGGTATCCTACGCCGTTAGAACCGATGCTTCGGCACCGTAGACGCGTGGATCGGGGGCGATCGAGAACATCAGCTCGGCAGAGCAAACGTATTCGCCGTCAACGCTCGCCTCGGCTTCAACCCAGCCGATATTGCGACGATGCCGCGTTAATCGCACCTCCATCATCAAGCGATCTCCGGGTATGACCGGACGACGGAATTTTGCATGATCGATACCGGCGAGATAGGGCGTTTTACGAGCGAACTCGCCGGGCTCCATCACCACGCAGCCACCGAGCTGCGCCATCGCCTCGAGCATGTAGACGCCGGGCAGCAACGGATTGCTGGGAAAGTGTCCGGTAAAGACGGGCTCGTTGAACGTAACGTTCTTGTAGCCACGCGCGCGCACCATCGGTTCGAGTTCGAGGATGCGATCGATCAAGAGCAGCGGGAAGCGGTGCGGCAAAATTTCAAGAATCTGCCGAATGTCCATCTCGTTTGTCACGATGAAGAGGCCTCCGAGAGCGGCTTGGAAAGCAATCGTTCGCGCAAGCGCGACGACATACGAGCGTGCAACGCGTGCCCGCTCTTCACGGCAACGATCTCGCACTGTGGCCAAGCGCCGACGAGGGCGAGATCGCCGATCAAATCAAGCATTTTATGGCGGACGACTTCGTTCGACCAGCGCAGCGTTTGCAGCGGGCCGTCCGGACCGAAAACGACCGCATTTTCCAGCGAACCACCCTGGGCGAGCCCGCGTGCGCGGAGTGCCTCAACTTCGTGGAGGTAGCCGAACGTGCGCGCGCCCGCGATTTCGCGTGCATAGGTCGATTCGTCGAGCGTCAACGCCAGATACTCCGAGCCGACCGGGTGTGGAAAATCGACGATGCATCGCAACGAAAAATGTTTCGCGGGAAGCGCGACGATCAGACGGTCGCCGTCGCGTTCGACGATCGGTTCCTCAAGCGATATGGTGGCGCGTTGCACGGCGAGATCCCGGACGCCGACGCGTTCGATCTGCCCAACGAACCACTGCGCGCTCCCATCGACGACCGGAACCTCCGGCCCGGATATCACGATCCGCGCATTTCCGACCTGCATGCCGAGAAGCGCCGAGAGCAAGTGCTCCACCGTGGAGACCGTCGTACCGTTCATCCCGAGTACCGTCGCACGCGACGTTTCGACGACGTTTTCGGCCAAGGCGGGAATCTCGACGCCGTCACGCACGAAGGTGATGCCCGCCCCTGCCGCGGCAGGCGCCACCTCGACGTTCACTTGTGCACCCGTATGGAGCGCGACGCCGGAAAAATGAAACGATGAAGCGAGTGTTTTTTCAGTCACGAAATAAATCTAGCCTTCGTTGCGCTCGCGCGCGGCCCGTTCGAGTGCATCGACTCGTGCCGTCAACTTGGGCAGATTTTTAATCGCTACCTCCAGCCGAAGGCGCTCGCGATGGTCGCGCGCGGGAGCGCCGGAAACAAATGCGTCGTCGGGAACGTCGCTCCAAATTTGACTCTGCCCGCCGATCGTGACGCGCGACCCGACCGTAATGTGTCCTTTGAATCCGGTCTGTCCGCCGACGCGCACGTAATCACCGACCACCGTGGAGCCTGCGAGTCCGGCGAGCGCGGCGAACGCACTGTGTTTGCCGAGCCGGCAATTGTGCCCGATCTGCACGAGATTATCGATCTTCGTCCCTTCACCGACGCGCGTACTTCCCGTCTGTGCGCGATCGACGCAGCTATTTGCACCGATCTCGACCCGATCTCCGAGCTCGACGTTGCCGACCTGCGGAATGCGTTCCAGACGACCGTCGACGAAGGCCCAACCGAAGCCCTCGCTTCCGATGGTCGCCCCGGGATAGAGGACGACTCCGGCTCCCAACACGCAGCGATCGAGGACGCGCGCGTGCGGGTAGAGCCAACTTCCGACGCCGATCTTTACCCCGGCACCGACATAGACGCCGGCTTCCAGCGCACAATCGTCAGCGATCTCGCTGTCAGGACCGATCGTGACGTGCGGCCCGATATAGGCCGTCGCAGCGACGACCGCCGTGGGATCGATCACCGCGGATGGGTCGCGATGCGGCCCAACCGGACGCGGTGCGCGCAACGATGCGAGCAACCCGACCAGTGCGATGCGCGCATCCTCGACGACGATCAGCGGCTTGCCGCTCGGCGCCTGCTCGGGGATCGCTCGCGCGTCGGCGAGGACCGCGGCGGCGTTGCTGCGCATCGCCGCCTGCAGATAGCGTGCATCGACGGCGAACGTCAGCGAGCCCGGGCCGGCCTCATCGACTGCGCTGACCGTGAGGATCTCGATTTCCGCATCACCGATAACCGTACCGCCCAGGCGCCGGGCGATCTCGCCGAGCTTCCCGAGCACTGCGCTTACGAGCCTGAGGGTTTCGGCGAAGCCGTTTCGGTGATACCGAGTATTTTTTCTACCTCGGCGGTGATGTCGGTTCCACCGTACCCGACGCCTTCACGCGTCAGCACGAGCTTCATGTTTTTCTTCGCAGCCACTTTTTCTGCGGCAGCCCGAATTTGATTGGTAAGCGCAACGGTTAATGCGCCGTATTTCTTCTGCAGCGCAGCAGCCTCGCTTGCCTTTTGAGCATTGCTCGCGGAACTCGTCGCAATGCGCTTCTCTTCGGCTAACAGATGGCTTTGGTCGGTCTGGAACTCGGTCCAATTCGCGGTAATGCGATTGATATCAACGAGCCCGACGGGGCTCGTCGAAGCGCATCCGACGATGGTGATAAGTCCGGCAAGTGCGATAATGCTCTTCTTCACGTTCCTGTGCTCTTGAGAGAGGAGATAACATCTCCGGTGAGGTCGTAGCCTCCCGGATGTGCGATGGGGTCGAGGAGTACAACGGAAAAACCGTCACGTTTTGCTAGTCGCTGCGCCGCAGCGTCAATTTGGTTTTCGATCTTTTTATAGAGATCGTTGCGCTCTTTAGCGAGTTTATCTCGCTGCTGTTTCGCAGCACCGACGGCACCGACATCCATGCCGTTAAGCGATTCGTACTGCGCCTCCAAATCGCTACGCGTTTGGTTGAAGCGATTGGAAATTGTTGCGAGTTCGGTTTGATAGCGTTGTTGTAAGTTCGACGCAATCTGTTGGAGCTGCGCCTTGGTTGCAGCCGGCAAATTCGCCGGAAGGCGCGGACCGGAGAGCGCCGCTAACTGCTGCGACACTTGCTTTTGACGCGCTTGCAGCTGCGTTTGGGTTTGCGCTTGTAATTCCGACGCATGCGCGTGAATCCGCTTCATGATCCCGGCTTGCAATCGGTCTTGGTAGGCATGAAGTTCCCTTTGGTGGCGCGCACGCATTGCATCGACCTGCGATTTCTCGTTTTGGTCGATTGCTTTTAGCTGTGCCGTTAGGGACTTTCGCTGCGCGTCGTTGAGCGCCAGGTTGTTTAGTTTCGTTTGCAGCGCGAGGCGTTGGTCCGCATCTTGTTGCGATAGCTTCAACGAGAGGTCCGATTCCTCGCGAGCGTACTGCGCGGCCCGCGTCTGAAAGCGCCCCTGCGCCTGTTCGTGCAAGCGCATTTCGAGTGCACCCATCGTCGCTTGGCCCTGTTCCACAACCGATTTCTGATAGCTCTGCAGATCGTTTGCTGCAGATTGTTCAATCGCTTGCGCCTGAGCTGCCGAGGAAATCAACGGTGCCGATTCATAGGCCTGAGCGGCTGCATTCAGGCCCGCCGAACGGAGCGCCGCTGCGACCTCGACGCGTTCTTCCTTCGCCATACTGCTCTGTAGCGCTGCGATTGCGTCGGTGCTCTGCTGCTCGGCCCGTGCAAGTTGCGCCTTGATACTCGCAACATCCGCCTTCATTTCTTCGGGGGATTTCGGAACCATCGGTTCGGCTGCAGCGAGATCGATCGCAGCGATGGACGCATCGATATCTTGCAGTTGCTGATACAGCGGATGCGCTTTCATCGCCTTATTGGTATTGACATACGCAATACCGCGAATGTTGGGCGAAGAAACATCGACGTGGCTGCAGGCAACCACGCCGACCAAAAGTACGCCCGCCAGAAGCCTAGTGATTGAGGCCATTCCTCACTTCTTGCGTGATATCCGTGCCGCCGAAAACGACGTCGCCCTTATCGACGACCACGAGTAGATGTTTTTTCTGGGCGATCGTTGCCGTGACTGCGCGGACTTTCGAGACCAGCGGTTTTAGAAGCGTGTTCTGTTCGTCGGCGAGAACTTTGTTGAAGTCGACGGAGATCTGCTGTTTTTCCGCGCTGGTCGTTGCCTTTTTCATTTTCGCAGAGAAGATCGCGCGTTGCTGCTGAGCGTACTTCGCAAAGGCGTCGTTGGCCGCTTTCACTCGCGGCAACCCGTTATCGAGCACACTCTGGTCCACATAACCGATCGGCGAAGGCGCCGGCGTTGCCGTTACGGACGGAATCGCCTGCGAGCCCGTGACCAAGTTGAGGACGTCGGTGGTGATGTCTTGACCGCCGTAAACGACGATGTGCCGGTCGACGACGACCGTAAGTTTGCGTTTTGCGCTAACGGCAGCAAGTGCAAGCTGCACGCGCTGGAGCAACGGCCCAAGAATCTCGTTCTGCTTATCGTTGAAGCGTTGCGAGAACTCTAATTGAATTTGCTGACGCTGCGCATCGTTCGTCGCATTCTTCATCTGTGCAGATTCCTGTTGCTGCATCTGCGAAGCGATGGCGGTAAGCTTTTGGTTCGCGCTGACAAACGCCGGCAGAGATGCGATCGACGACTGAGCGATCGTTCCAACGTCGGTGAGATCGTCGGCGATCGCCGATGGGGCAATGAAGACCCCGACCGCGCAAAGAAGTGCGACGATTGCGAGTATGCGGTGTTTCATGATGTCCTTCTCGAAGTCCTAAAGACGAGCGGTGCTAGAAAGCTTCGCCGAGGCCGAAGCTGGTGTGGAATCCGTTGATACCCTTCGCAAAATCGATGCGAACGACGCGGTTTCCGAGTTGCGGAACATTAAATCGAACGCCGAGCCCGTAGTCGGAACGCAGCGTCCAATCTCCGGGATAGCTCGCAATCCGATTGGTGTACGG
>JAJXVC010000063.1 GCA_021782295.1 bacterium
CCCCCACCCCGGGGGGTGGAAGTGCCGCCTGCCTCGTGGCCGGCCTCGGCGCCGCCCTCGTCGCCATGGTCGCCCGCATCTGCATCGACGGGAAGGATTTCGCGCCCTGGCGCGACTGGTTCGCCGAAAGGATCGAGACTGCGGAGCGCCTGCGCGCCGCGCTCGCCGATGCCCGCGTTCGCGACGAAGCGGCCTACGCCGCGGTCGTCGAGGCGATGGCGCTGCCCAAGGGCAGCCCGGAGGAGGCCCGCGAGCGGACCGCCCGCCTCCAGGGCGCGCTGGCGCATGCCGCGAGCGAGCCCTTGCGCGCCGCCGAGCTCGCGCTGCGCACGCTCGACGAGGCTCGCCTGCTGCTCGAACATCCTAACCCCCACCTGCTCAGCGATGTCGGCTGCGCGGGCGAGTTCGCCGCCGCCGGCCTTGCCGCGGCCGCCTATAACGTCCGCGTCAACCACCGCTATCTTCGCGACGAGTTGCTCGTGGCCAGACAGCGGGCGGCGCTAGAGCGTCTCGAAGTGCGCGCGCGCGACGGGATCGTTACCCTGCGCGCGGAGATCGCCGAGCGCGGGCGCTAGCCGAACGGCTGTTACGCGAGACCGACGCGCGCGAGGAACGGGGCGAGCGCGGAGGCCTCGACCTCCATGCCGACGCCGCGCGTGTGATAGCGGATATCGTGAAAATCCGCGCCGGCGGTGGCGAGCAGTCCGTATTCGCGCGCTTTGCGCTCGTAGAGCGCGACATCGTTCGCGTCGTGCAGCGGATAGTAGATTTCGAGCCCATCGAACTCGCCCGCCGAGCAAAGGTCGTCGACGATCGCTCCATCGGCGATCCGTCCGGGGTGTGCGAGTACCGCGATGCCGCCGGCGGCGCGAATCGCCGCGCTCGCGCGTTGCGGCGTGACGAAGCTCGAAGGCACGAAGCCCGGCCGCCCACGGCGCAGCAGTCCGCGAAATGCCGCTTCGATATCGCTGGAGATGCCGTTGGCGACGAGCGCGCGTGCGACGTGCGGCCGCCCGAGCACCTTCGAACCCTGCGCGTGCCGTTCGACGTCGGCCATCGTGATCGAATAGCCGCCGGCTTGGAGTTGCTCCACCATGCGTTGCGCGCGCGTCAATCGGTGCTCGCGATTCTCCAGCAGAAACGCTGAAAAATCCGCATCTTCGCAACGGAGCCCATAGCCGAGTACGTGCACTTCGGAGTTGCGATAGTAGGTATTGATCTCGGTACCGACCACGACGCGCGCGCCGGCGTGCGGCGCAAAGCGCCCGTACGCCGCGAGCGTATCGTGATCGGTAATCGAATACGCCTCGACGGCGCGCTCCGCCATCATATCGGCGAGTGCTTGGGGTTCGAGGCTTCCGTCGCTACAAAGAGTGTGGGAGTGAAAGTCGACGATCACTCAATCGCGGCTCCGCCGTCGAGCGTGCGGCGTTCGACAGCGATCGATATTCCGGTACGCTCCTCTTCGCCGATAGGAACCGATATAAACGAAGGCGTCCCAACTAAATCGAGCGACTCGTTCTTGAGATAGGCGCGGGCGATGGCCAGCGCTTTGACGGCCTGGTTGACCGCAGCCGCTCCGACGGCTTGCACTTCAACGCCATCGCGTTGTCGCAGCGCAGCGGCGATCGCGCCGGCAACTGCATTGGGGTTACTCTTAGCCGAAACTTTGAGGGTGGCCGGGGTGAAGGGTTGGATGGTTTCGCCGATCATGGAATGCCTCGTTGAAAGATGCGTTTGATGGAGATCGCTCGGCCCGAGCGGGTATCGAGGCACAGAACCGCAGCACAGAGCTGTTTGGTTCCGCTTTTACAGACGGAGAAGCGATCCGAAAAACCCGTCAGAAACCGCGACAGCACCGCTTCGCTCTCCATACCGATGATACCGTCGCTGGGACCGGTCATCCCGAGATCGCTAATATACGCTGTCCCTCCCGGCAAAATCTCTTCGTCGGCGGTCTGAACGTGCGTGTGCGTCCCATATATTGCAGAAACTTTACCGTCGACGAACCGAGCGAGGCCCTGTTTTTCCGAAGTTGCTTCGGCGTGAACGTCAACCACGATGCACGGCGTCACCGCGCGCATCTTCTCGATTTCGATTTCCAGCGCGCGAAACGGATCGTCGACCGGCGGCATAAACGTCCGCCCCATCACGTTGATCACGCCGAGCGTCACTTCGCCGATGCGGAGTGTGCCGGCGCCGGCTCCCGGAGTTCCGGGCGGATAATTCACCGGCCGAATTACGCGGTCGCTGCGCTCGAGCAACGTTTTTATTTCGCGCTTATCGAACGTGTGGTTTCCACCGGTGAGAAAATCGACGCCGCTTTCGAAGAGCTCGTCGCAGGTTGCGGCCGTCAAACCGAAACCGGCGGCGATATTTTCACCGTTGGCAATGCAAGCGTCGATCTCGTATTGATCGCGCAATACCGAAACGTAGCGTTTTACCGCATCACGCCCCGGCGACCCGACGATATCCCCGATAACGAGGACGTTCAAACGATCTAACGGCGAGGCGATGCCTTCCCTTTCCGACGTTGATTGAGAAAATAGACCAACACGCGTTGGCCTTCGCGAAAACCGATCAGTCCACCGGCACGCGATGGGTCACGCAGACTTTCAACAGCGTAGAACGCCGCTTCGTCGGCCGCTGCACGATCTTCATCGAGCGCGAGTTCTTCGGCAGGGCGGCTCCGTACGAGTGCATCGCCGAAGCGCGTATCGAAGAACGCACAGAGCATCTCGAGTTCATCTTTACTAAACGTGCCGCCGTCGCGCACGACCGTTACAAACGATGTCGCGCGATCGGTTTCGCAGCGCACGTGCAGATCGACCGCTTCTTCGCGCGAGAGTTCGAGAAAGCAAGCGCAGTGATCGGAGATCGCTTCAGCAAGGGCTGCTTGGTTGGATTTTTCCATCCGACCGCGAACCGCAAAGCCCAATTCGAGCGTTCCGTCATTGGAATGCGCTCGAAGCGATGCGAGCTCGGGAAAACGCTCGAGGATCGCGCAGATATAATTGACGCTCTCGGCTTGTGGGGGAAACGGACGAATCGGCATGGATGACACTCTGGATTTGACGATGGGGGGCCGCCTAGGTACGACACGCCCAGCCCCCTTACCCTTGAAAAAGGGGCTTTCGAGCCGCCTTTTTCTGCTTTTGACGCTTGTTGGCTCGCTTGTCCTCCTCTCCCAGGGAAGGGCCGAGGCGATCCCGGCCTTCGCCAACGGCCAGGGGCTCTCGTGTACCGCTTGCCACACGACCTTTCCGGGCATGACCCCCTTCGGCATGATGACGATGATGTCGAACTTCCAAAATCTCGATTACCGCAAGCAGCGGCAAGCATTTCCGCTCGCCCTACGCCTGCAAGTCGAGACGCTGCTCGCCAATAAATCGCATCGCGCTTCAACGGTCGCGCAGACGCTCTCGCTCTTAGGCGGCGGCTTCATCGGCCCGCATCTGACATGGTATGGCGAGCAACCGATCGTCGACACGGGTTTCCCCGGAGTGACCGAGCAGATGTGGCTTTCGTGGAACGATCTCTTTCACGGCAGCAACTCGATTCAAGTCGGGAAGTTTCACACACCCTTTCCGTTTATGCCGGCGCACGGCTGGACGCTCGGTAATTATCTGCTCGCAACGCAGACGAGCGGACAGAACACCTTCAACCCCAACGATGCACGTTGGGGCACCGCGTTCAGCGGCATGACGAAGAATTGGATGTACAACGTCTCGTGGCTCACCAATAGCGGGCCGGTCAGCGACGCACTCGATTACAATCCGCAGGCAGGGCCGCGCACGCTCGACTTCAACCTCACCTACGGCGGCATGGTGCGGCCGTGGGCGCTCGGTGCGGTCGCCATGAAAGGAACCGCGCCGCTCTTCGCTTCCGGCGGCGCCTACGTCGCCGGCGATGCATTCACCAGGCAGGGGCTCTACTACAGTTATCAGACGCGTCGCTGGTTCGTGCAGACGATGTACTACGTCGGCCGCGATGCACGCCCCGATCTCAACGTCGGTTCGACGCCCTTTCACGGCGCGATGCTCGAGATCGAACGCGATTTTGGTTGGCGCAATCACGTGCTCGTTCGCTACGATGTCGCATCGAGTGACACCCTGAATCGACAGTACATCTTCGACGACGCGTACAATTTTCTCCCGAATCTGAAAGTGACCGGCGAACTCGCGATGCAGCCCGGCACCCAACCCTCGATCGCCTTTGCCTTCGATTGGGCCGGGCCGTTCCAACAGGGGAAACGCTACCTTTGGAAGCCTCCGATCGGCGCGCGCCTCGTTGCCGCGCATCCCGCTGAGAACGTCGGCATGTCCGGAATGTCCGGCATGTCCGGAATGTCGGGGATGTCCGGCATGTCGGGGATGTCCGGGATGAAGGGCATGTCCGGGATGGCAGAGATCGCCGCGGGCAAACGCCTCGTCGCTGCCAACGGCTGTACCGAATGCCACGGCGCGACCTTCGGCGGCGGGGTAGGCCCGGCGCTCGTGGGTATCGAGCATCGCCTTCAACCTGCGCAGATCGCCGATTTCATCGCGCATCCGCGCGCACCGATGCCGAATTTCGGTTTCACGAACACGCAGATCACCTCGATCGTCGCGTATCTCTCGAGTCTCGACGCGAGCACGGGCATGCTGCCGATCATCACCACGACACCCGTCGCGGGGCAAGATGCCGTCGTCGTCTCGGTTCGTTTTCCAATGATGATTCCGAAAACGGCGAGCATCGCCACCTCGATGTCGATGGGCGGCGGTGCGGTCCATGGTTTGACGGTCGCCCTCCACAAAACGAACGACCCGCACGTCTGGACGGCGCGGATCAACTTCGATATGGCGGGGCCGTGGACGCTGCGGTTGGATTATGACGGCAAGCACCTTACCAAGACGGTCGAGATTGGAGATTCACCATAGACGCAGCGCTCATCTCGAGGGCGACATCATCGCGCCGGTCATGCCGGTCGAGAAGGACCATCTTCCGATTCCTTCAGACGGCGCGATGACGGAGGTACGCTTCGGCGACTAGGGAACCGAAAGGCTTCGGCTATGCACGACCTTCATAACGGGCGAATTCTTCTCACGGGCGGCGCGGGGCTCATCGGCAGCACCGTGCTGTGGGCGCTGAATCGCCGTGGGATCGACGACGTGCTCGTCGTCGATCGGCTCGACCAAAGCGAAAAGTGGAAGCACTTCGTACCGCTGCGCTTCGCCGATTACCTCGATGCCGACAATCTCAGCGAATCGATCGAGTTCGAACCCGATGCGCTTGGGCCGATCGCGACCGTGATCCATCTCGGCGCTTGCTCCTCGACGACCGAGTGCGATGCCGATTTTCTCATGCGCAACAACTACGAGTATACGAAGCGCCTCGCCCGTTGGGCGCTCGAGCGCGACATCCGTTTCGTCTATGCGTCATCCGCGGCGACCTACGGCGGGCTGGAAGAGATGCTCGACGATGAAGCGCCGTTGCAGAGTTTGCGCCCGATGAACGCCTATGCCTATTCGAAGCATCTCTTCGATTGCTACGCACAGCGAGAGGGATGGCTCGACCGCATCTGCGGAATCAAATATTTCAATATCTTCGGACCAAACGAAGATCATAAAGGCGAGATGCGCAGCGTTGTCGCGAAGGCCTTCGAACAGATTCAGCAGAGCGGCGTTATTCGGCTTTTCAAAAGCGAGCGCCCGGAATTCGCCGACGGCGAGCAGCGGCGCGATTTTCTCTATGTGAAGGATGCCGTCGAGATGACGCTTCACCTCGCCGAGAGCGGGAGCATGGGACTCGTCAATATCGGTGCCGGTAAAGCGCAGACCTGGATCGACCTCGTCCGCCCGATCTTCGCCGCGATGGGGTTACCCGAGCGCATCGAGTTCGTTGCGATGCCCGAACATCTTCGCGCGAAATACCAGTATTTCACCTGTGCGCGCATCGATCGCTTACGTGCCTCCGGATATCGCGCGGAGATTCCTCCGCTCGCCGCTGCCGTCGGCGATTACGTACGGAACTACCTTCTACCAGGGCGCGTTCTCGAACCGAACGATGCGCCGTACACCCGTACCGCGACACCGGTCGCATAATCTCTTTCATCACCCCTATCTTCAAGAGAGCACGAGGATCCGACAGTGAGCCAATCAAGCCGCGCGCAACGACGCCGTGACGAACGAGGAACCTCGCACGGGCCGCCGCCGCGCGATCCCATGCGCCCGATCTATATCGGCTTTGCCGTCATCGTCGTTCTCGTCTTTATCGGATTCGGAATCTTCCGCTGGCACGAAAAGAATCGCATCGCCGCGATCTACGCTACACCGACACCCGCGGCCTCGCTTGCGCCGGGAGCGAAAGCGCAACCGAAACCGATCCAGCTCGCCGACGGCGGAACGCTCGGAAAGAGTCTCTTCCCGAAAGGCAACTCGCTGAGCGGCGGAACCGGTTCGCCGGTGGACGGAATTAAGTGCGACAGCGAACCCCAGCCCGTTCTCTTGCACGTGCATCAGCATCTCGCGCTCTTCGTCAACGGCAAGCAGATTGCGATTCCCGAATATGTCGGCTTCGTCCCGAATCCCAGCAATCCGGCAGCAGGCTGCCTCTACTGGATTCACACGCACGATGCCGAGGGAATCATTCACGTCGAATCACCGCACGTTCGCCTCTTTCACCTCGGTGATTTCTTTGCGATCTGGGGGCAACCGCTTCGCGCGAACGACGTCGCCGGCTTCAAGGGTCCGGTCACCATTTGGCTCAACGGCGCGCGTTTCACCGGGAATGCGAAGCAGATTCCGCTCGTCGAGCACCAGCAGATCGTCATCGATATCGGCAGCCCCGCTCCCGATCCGTTCTACGTTTTCCCATCGGGCGACTAGCATATCGAGGCGTTCGAAAAGAGATTTGCACCGACATTTGCGGCAGGGCAGGCGAGCGTTTTAGGTTAACCTAACAGCGAATATGGCCTCGCTTGGCGCTCGCCCATCGCTCTCCTCCGAAAAAACCGCTTGGAAGAAGTGGCTTCTCCGGCTGCTCGCGGTCGCCGGCCCAGGCATCGTCGTCACCTTCGCCGATACCGAGGCCGGCAGCATTACGACCGCCGCCACCTCCGGCGCGCAGTACGGCTTCTCGCTCGTGCTGCTGCAGATCTTACTGATCGTGCCGCTCTTCGTGGTGCAAGAGATGACCGTGCGCCTCGGAACCGCGACCGGCAAGGGGCACGCGCGGCTCATTCGCGAGCATTACGGCATCGGCTGGGCATGGCTCTCGCTCGGCACGATGCTCGTCACGAATATCGCCGCGTTGGTCACCGAATTCGCCGGCATCGCGGGCGCGGCGGCGATTTTCGGCCTTCCTCCGGCGCCGTTCATCATTCTGGCGGCGGTCGCGCTCACCGTCGTCATCCTTACCGCAAGTTACAAGCGCGCGGAGTATTTCGCGCTCGCGCTCTGCGCCATGGAGCTGCTCTTTATCCCCGCCGCGCTTGCGGCGAAGCCAAATTTACACGCGATCCTCTTCCACGGCATTCTCGGCCCACAGCCGCTGGGCGACCCACACTATCTGTTATTGATCGCCTCGAATATCGGTGCCGTCATCATGCCATGGATGATTTTCTACCAGCAGAGCGCGACCGTCGATAAAGGCTTGCAACCCCGCGACCTTCCGTTCGCGCGCATCGATACGGCCGTCGGTTCGATTGCGACGCAGCTCATTATGATTGCCGTCATCGTGATGACCGCAGCGACGCTCTTCGTCCACCACATTCCGGTGAGCGATGCCGCCCACGCCGCGCTCTCGCTCGAACCGCTCGTCGGAAGATTCGCCGGCGTCACCTTCGGCGCGGCCTTGATCGGCGCGTCGATGCTCGGCGCGTTCGTCGTTTCGCTTGCGACTGCATGGGCATTCGGTGAAGCCTTCGAGTGGCGCTGTTCGCTCAACGACAGTTGCCTCAAAGCGAAACGTTTTTATGCCCTCTATATCGGGAGCGTTGCACTCGCCGCCGGTATCGTCCTGATCCCGCATCTTCCGCTGGTGAATATGACCAACGACATCGAAGCGTTCAACGGCTTCGTGCTCCCGATCGTCCTCGGCTTTCTCCTGGTGCTGGTGAACGATAAGCGCGTCATCGGCGACCAGAGAAACGGCTTGCTCGGGAACGTCATCACCTTTGCGCTCTCGGCGGTCATCATCGTTCTTGGCATCTGGATGGCGATCGCGACCTTCATCCACCCCGCAGGAAGGTAAGAGCAGGCTCGTTCCGTGATGCTTCCGTTTTTCTTGGCACTCGCGCTGCTGCCCATTCATGCAACCGTTCTCGGCATTGCACCGCAGCACAGTATCGTCGCGTCGACGCCCGGGGCAACGCTTCAATTGCAACCCGGCACCTATCGCTTCCGCGTCGCGCATCCATCGATGCTCCGGCCGGGCATCGGTATCGACGGGTTGCTCGACCGTGCGACCAAGCCGTGGACGCTGCGCGCAGCGGTGCCGGCGCGACCGTTTGTGGCGGGGCTACCGGCGCGCGGCAAAGTCGTCACGATCGATCTCGGAAGCTATCTGCCGAATGTTACGCTCGTCGATTCCGCCGGGCATCCGTTCGATCTCGCGACCGCCTTCCGAGGGAAAACGCTGCTCTTGAGCTTTATCTACACGCGTTGCCCGCCCGGCGATCTCTGCCCGCTCACCAGCGCAAAATTCGCTCGCTTGCAGCAACAGATCGATCCCAAGCATTTACATTTGCTCGAAATCACCATCGATCCGCGCTACGATTCTCCGGCGGTACTCAAAAACTACGGCATCCGCTTCGGGGCGATTCCGTCGCGCTGGACGCTTGCAACCGGAACCGGATCGACGATTCAGCATCTCTTGAACCGCTTCGTCATTTCATCGATCGAAGATACCACCGGGCATTACGTTCATAACGACGAACTTTTCATCGTCGGCCCAAACGGGCGCGTCGCATTTATCGCTCGCAGCGCCGCGTGGGTCGCCGGCGGTGCGCTCGCCGAAGCGCGCTCGATCGACGGCGAAACCAGCAACCCCTTCGAACTCTTCGAACTCTCGCTCGTTGCCAGCATCGTCGCCGCCTGCGGCGGCAGCGAATACGCCGGCATCGTCATCCTCGATATCACCCTGATCTGCGCGATCGCCCTCGCCGTGATCTGGACGCTCTGGCGGCTTGGCCGCCGGCTCTGGAAGCGGAACCGGAGCTAACGCGCGGCAGGCATCTCGCATGCCCCGTGAGGAACCCAAGTACCAGTGGGAGCAGCGCGTAAGGCGATCGAACCGCCGAGTGCCGAACAGGCGGCCTTTTTGGAACGAGCGATCGAGCAGTATGGCTCGGTTGCCTATTCCTATGCCTATCGCCTGACGCGCAACGAACCCGACGCCCGCGACCTCGTCCAGGAGGCCTTCATCCGCGTCTAT
>JAJXVC010000064.1 GCA_021782295.1 bacterium
AGCTTCGGCGCGTGCACGGATTTCGTAGTAGGCGACCAAAATCTCTTCGGTAATGGTAGGCTGCATTTAGGATGGTAACTCCGTGAGCTGAAGCTTGGACGAACGTTGATTCGCTATAAAATGCTGGGCGTCAATACGTTCGATAAGGCGGAGACTTGAGGTGTTGCTTGATGTATGACGATTTTTCATAAGTTCCCTTTCTTTGATTCATGAATCGAGCGGATGGCACGCTGCACCCTCGGCAAGCGCTACCTCTTCGAAGTTCGAATGCAAACTGCGGAATGCAGCAAAGCTGCTGCGATACCGGGGCTCGGAGGGGAGCGCTCAGGAGATGGGTGAAGCCCTCGCGCTCGGCAATATTGAACCCCCGCAGGCGCGTAGACGTATATGTCGAACAAACGTTCGCAAATAAACGCAATGCAACCCATCCGTTGCGAAGGATAAGGAAAGTTTAAAGCATCGATATCGTGACGCTCATCCGTGATGGACGATCGTGAACGCCGCGCCGTCGTCGCTGCGCCGCGTGCGCGCCATCTGCTTCGACCTTGACGGAACCTTGATCGATCCGTATCTCGGTATCGCGCGAAGCATTGCATTCGCGCTCGATCGCCTCGGCCGTTCCGAGATCGACGTAGCGGATTGCAAAGCGTTTATCGGTCCACCGATTCAGGAGACGTTTCGCGTGCTTCTTGGTCGCGACGATGCCGCGGTAACGAGCGCCGTGGAATATTTTCGCGAGCGTTACGCCGAGCGCGGGATTTTTGAAGCGCAACCGTATCCGGATATCTCCGCCGTCCTCGCCGATTTGAGCGCCGAGATCTCGCTCTTCGTGTGCACCTCGAAGCCGAGGCTCTATGCCGATCGAATTGTGCGTGCCTTTGCTCTCGATCGATTTTTTACCGGAATATATGGGAGCGAGCTCGACGGGACTCGCACGCGCAAATCCGAGCTCTTAGCGTGGCTCCTCAAACGCGAGGGACTCAGCGAGGGAAGCGTGGCTATGGTGGGCGATCGTTCGCTCGATATCTCCGCAGCCCAAGAGAACGGTTTGCCGGGCTTCGGCGTCCTATGGGGGTATGGAAGCGAGCAAGAACTGACCGACGCAGGCGCCATGCGCCTTTTTTCGGAGGTTCATCAGCTCCGCTCGCTGCCCTCGATTATTGCGTGACCTCGACGTAATCGCGCTCGCCGTTTTCGGGGTTGTAGCGCACCTCGAGCAGTTTGCCGCTCGTTGGATCGATGAACCGCTCGCCGGTCGCTTCCCAGCCCGGCGCAGTCCGATCGATCTTCGGGCGATAGCGAGATCCCTCGAAGATGACCGCGACCAAGACGATCGCGCCGATAAGAAACCACTCGCTCCCCAATGGCCAGAGATAGTAAGAACCGAGGAAGAGCGTTGCACCGGCAAGCACGAAGACGGCGGCCGCGAGTAACAGGATACGTTTGAGCATCGTCTATACCTCCGGTTCGATGACGCAGGCCGTGCCGTAGGCGACGATCTCGCTCATCATCTGACCCAGTTCGGATGAATCGAAGCGCATCGAAAGCACGGCGTTCGCCCCCATACTCTGCGCGTTCTGCACCATGCGATCGAGGGCGTGACGCCGCGCCTCTTCGAGCATCTCGGTATATTCGGTGATTTCACCGCCGCCGAGCGAGCGAAGGCCGGCCATGATATTCCCGCCAAGCCCGCGGCTGCGGACGACGATACCGAACACCTGGCCTTTCACTTCGCGTATCCGCGATCCAGCGATCGCCGGCGTTGTAACGACAAGCATGCGAACCCTCCATTCGCGCCTACCTACCGTGGTTGCAAAGCCGAAGTTTCGGGCCTTCTCCGGAAATCATAGGGGAACGACCATTCGATCGTTCCCCTATGACCTGCTGCACTCTCCTGAAGGAGGGTTTGGGTGCGCGCGGTGGAGGTCGCTCGCACCCATTTCCCCTTGGTAACGGCAAGCCGTTACCAAGGGAAACTTATCGACGTTTTCGTCGTTAATTGAGCCGTTTCAGTACGGCGGAGAAGCCCGATACGCGAGGGCCCCAACCGCTGAATCCCGTCCCGAACTGCGTCGTTTCAATAACGCGCGTCATCGAGATCACCGGCTCTTCTGCTTCGACTACCGGTTTGTTGGTTTCCGAAGTCGCTCTCATAAAATTCCCTTTCGTTTTCGCATCGCTCTGCGCGAATCGCAGCGCTAACGTACATCCCCTACTACGCGCGCTATACGATATTTGTTTCACTGCGAAATAATAAATATTGCAGATGAAAGAGTGATGAATAACGTGTGACAGTCGCATGCAAAGACGGGAAAATATGCGCAGCATAAACCGACCTACGTCGGGGAATTCTCGGCCGCGGATCCGGAGCTCGGGCGCCCCTGGGCGAGGGGGGGTCGGAGCGTCTGGCCCCGTCCGCAAAACCTGGGGGGAGTGGAACCTTGAGGTGGAAGCAAGCGTACTATAGGTGAGGTAACTTTCGTGGAACGACTCGTTTTCGGCCCCTTCGAGCTAGACGTCGAGCGGCTGGTGCTCAGCGCGGGCGGCACCCAGCTCGCTTTGGGTCCCAAGGTGGTGGAGACGCTGCTCGCGCTCGCCGAGCGCCCCGGTGAGATCATGGCGAAGAAGGAATTGCTGGCGCGAATCTGGCCCGAGGGCTTTATCGAAGAGGCAAGCCTCTCCCAGAACGTCTACGTGCTGCGCAAGAGCATGCGCGCCTACTGGAGCGGCGAGGTCATCGAGACGCTTCCTCGGCGTGGGTATCGCTTCGTGGCCCCGCTTGAGGCGCCGGCCGTCGCCGCCGCGACGCAATCGGTCGCGGCGCCCCACCCCGCCCCCCCGCCCGAGCCCCCCATCGGCATTCCGAGCCCCCGGCGCCGCTGGTTGCCCTCAACGGCGGCCCTCGCTGCCGCCCTCATCTTCGGTGCGTTCGGCCTTCGGTTCGTGGCGCTTCGGGGCGATGCGCAAACGCGGACGCTTCCGCCGACCGCGCAGCGCCTCTATGCACTGGGGCGGTACTATTGGAACGAGCGCAGCCAGACGAGTCTCTTGCGGAGCCTTGCGTATTTTCATCGCGTCGTCGCTATCGCTCCCCAGGATCCACGGGGATACGAAGCGCTCGCCTCGGCCGAAGCGATGATGGGGGATTACGGGTACGGCGTTGCTTCGCGCGATTATTCGGCGGCGGGAAGAGATGCACGGCGGGCGATCGCGCTCGATCCCAATGCCGGAGAAGCCTATGCCGCCCTCGGCGCAATCGCGCTCGATCGTCGAGAATTCAAAAGCGCCGGTCATCTCTTGAAAAAGGCGGTAAAACTCGCGCCGAAGGATGCGCCGGCGCGCGAATGGCTCGGGATCCTGCGTTTGAATAACGGCGACGCCGCCGCGGGGTATCGCGATTTACGCCTTGCAGCGCGGCTCGATCCGCTCTCGACGGCGACGACGGCGTGGCTTGCACAGGCTGCCTATTTCGACCGGCACTTCCACCAGGCGATCGCCGACGCGCACCAAGCGCTCGATCTCGATCCCCATCGCCTCGACACGATGACGACCATCGGCCTCGCGCAAGAAGCTCTCGGGAAGAACCGCCTTGCCGCCGCGACCTTCAAGGCGTTTTCGGGGCGCTGTTCGAGTTGCCGCAACGAGGGTGCCGCGCTCCTCGCCGATCTCTACGCCCGCGAAGGAAAACGCACGCTCGCGAAACATGAACTTGCGCTCGCGCGTACCGACGTGCGCGACGTGGGCCGCGACGATTTGGCCTTTGCGTTCGCCGCACTCGGAAAACGCGGCAGTGCGTTGGCGGTGCTCGCGCATGCCGGCGCTGCGACGCACTTAGCGTTCGAGATGGATCCGCGCTTCGATAGCCTGCGCGGGTTTCCGATCTACCGTTCGGCCCCACGCGTCTCTTCGTGAGCGCACCGCCGCTCAGCGGCCACGCTTCGGCACGGGCGACGCTCGATGCGCATATTGCGGCGTTGCTTGAGGGCGGCAGCGTCGATCGCCGCGTCAAGGAAATTGTCGGCGTAATGGTTGCTTGGCTCAACGCGTGCGAGTATTGAATGGACGTTCATGGCGCTTTGGCAAAGCGCCTCGGCGTCGATGAAGCGACTCTTCACGATCTTTCAGGTTACGCAACGAGTTCGCGTTTTTCCGATCTCGAGCGCGCGGCGCTCGCTGTCGCGGTTGCGCTCACGCGTGAACCGCGAGCACTGCCGGAAAACCTCCGTGCTGCCGTATTGAAGGCAAGCGGTCGCGAAGGCTTTGAAGAGATCGTCGCAACGATAGGGCTATTTAATTATTTGACGCGCTTGCACAACGCGTGTGGGGTTGGCGCTTAACCGTTTGCGACGCGGGCGATGAGGCGTTCGCCGGCAACGACGCGTGTCTTCGTTAGCCAGTCGTGAAACCAGCAGGTGGTGAACGGTGCAAGCAGTGCGATCGGCGCATAAAAGAACCCAACGAGCGCTCCGCGCGCGAGGGCTTGCCAAAACTTTGGTCGCCGAAGATCGAGTGAGGAGACGCGAAGCCCGGCGATCATCATGCCGAAGCTCTGTCCAACGACCGCGATTAACAGCGTGAAATAGAGAAACGAGACAAATCCGAACGAGAGCGCCCGCACGAGGAGCCTTTCGTTCGCCTTCTTCTTCGCTTCGTCAATGCGCGCGCTTACGTTCGTTGCCGGGTTCGGTGTCGTCGTACTCGCGGGTGCGGCGGTCGGCTTTTCGGCGGGGATTTTCACACGGAACGGCCCGAATTGAACGTTCGCCCCGTTTGGCAAAGCATTGGAGGCGACCACGCGCGGAATTTTTGCGCGATGCGAGGAGTGCTGCGGCGAAAAATACGAGCTTGCGGCAAGGAGGACGACCACGTCGATCGCTGCGGCGAGAATGCGGCGACTGCGTCCGGCAAGATCGCCGCCATCGAGGCGGCGGCTTCCCGGCAGCGGGAGCGGAATCGGCGCAATGGCCTCGCTGCGCAGAAACCACTCTTCGAATCGTTCGTATTGTGCGCTCTTCGCAAATGCGGTTAATTCGGCGATACGGCTGGTCGCATAGGGCTCCGAGCCGAGCCACTCTCCCCATTTCAGCACCGTATCGTCGCCGATCGAGGCTTGTTGTGTTGCAAAACTGCGGAGGTCGACCTGGCGCCCGAAGCTGCGTAACGCCAAAATCGCGATCGCACGCGTAGCGGCATCGAGCGAGCCGCAGCAGATCAGCCCGACTTTATCGCAGGTCAATTCGCAGCGCCGCAACCACGGACCAAAAATCAACGACACGAGCGCGTTCTCGTTTCCGTTGATGCTGAGCAACGATTGATAGCGAACGTGGCCCGCAGCGATGTGCCCGAGTTGACGCCCAATGACGAACGAGAGTTCGTCTTCGCGGAACTCTTCTAAATAATCACTCGAGAGCACGAGCGAATAGGGTTCGCCGAAGCCGATCGCCGCGGCGGGAACCAACGGATCTTGACGGACGAAGACCAACGGCAGCGGCAGCCCCAACGCCGCACACTGACGCTTGACGATGGCGAAGATCTCGGGACTCTGCGCTTCGTGAATGAGGACGCTCGAGCCGATGAGGCGCCCGCGAGCGAACGTGATGAAGACCATCGCACCGACGACGAAGAGCGCGACCTGCGCGAGCCCGATCGAAAAGTGAATGAAGAGGCCGACGACCGCGGCGACCGGGAACGCCCAAAGGAGCGTTAAGAAGAACGCGATACGTTCGGTGGGGTGCCGCAGTGAGGCCGGCCCTTCGAAGAGGGGACTTGGCCTTCGATCAATTTCGGCGACCATGCCGCTACTTTCTTCGCTAACAGGCGGCCGCCTCCGATGCCAACGCCGGCACCGCCGCGGCGCTTTGCATCGTACATTGCGAGGTCTGCGCGCTCGACTAACTCCTTGACGCTCTCCCCATCGCGCGGTGAGACGGCGAGGCCGATACTTGCGCTTGCATCGATGTGCAACGATCCGACCGTGAGGGGCTCGCGCAAAACGGCGGCAAGTTTTCTCGCAGCGTCGGAGGCTGCGCGCTCGTCCTCTAAATCCTCGAGAACGATGACGAATTCGTCGCCCGCGAGTCGCGTCACCGTATCGGATGCGCGCACGTTGCGAGAGAGTCGAAGCGCAAACTCGACGAGAAAAGCATCGCCGGTCGCATGGCCGTAGGTATCGTTGATGTTCTTGAAATCATCGACATCGATGAAAAGAACGGCGCACGCATTCGTAAAGCGTTCGGAGCGCAGTATCGCTGCACTGAGTCGCTCTTCCAGCAGTCGGCGATTCCCTAAACCGGTGAGCGTATCGACGTTGGCGAGATCGCGCAGCCAGGCTTCGCGCAGTTTGATCGCCGTAATATCCAGCATCGTGCCGACGCGAGCGACGGAGAAGCCATGCGCATCGCGAATCGTCGTCGCGCGTTCGCGTACGTGCCGTTGCTCGCCGTCGTGGCGAATGATGCGATGTTCGACCTCGTAGGTATCGCCCGATGCCTCGATCTCTGCGCGCACGAACGAACGGTCGTCGGGGTGGTCGAAGGCGCGAATATCGCCGATATCTCCGATCGGTGGAAGGCCGAGCAGGCGGAGCAGCCCGAGCGAGGGCTGGAGCGCTCGGGCCGAGTACTCGTAGCGCCAGCTTCCCAACTGGGCGATCTCTTCAACGAGCGGATCTTCGGGCGCCTCAATCGGCAGTTCGATGGGCCCGATTGGCCGGGCGCGCCCGCTCGTGCCGACAACCTCTCCGGAGGGGGAGCGCAGCGGTTCGAGTTCGATCAGCAGGGTCTGTCCGAGAGCCTCGATTTCGAGACGAATCTGCTTGCCCTCGAGCGCACAACGATGGGCCCCGGAGATGAGGTCGCAGGTATCGCTCTCGCCCCAAAGTTCGGCGATCTTCGTCGGCGGGCGGAGCGGCCGATGCTGGGCCGCAAGCGCTTCGTTGAGGGCGAGCACGTTGAGGTAGTTGTCGGTGATCCAGGCGAATCGTTGCGTTTCCATGGCGAGATCATGCCAGAGAGCCCTACCGGGGCTCATCCGGGAAAACCCCTGGTTTTCCCCTGCCGGAACGCCGGGGCGCCCGGGGGCTAGAGGATGAAGCCGTTGAGGAATGCGGCGCGGTCGTAGTGGAACGCGCCCTTGTCGATGCGGTAGGCGTAGAGGTTGGGAAGCGTTGGGTCGCCGGTGTAGCTGAACGTGAAGGGGCCGACGAGCGTTTGGAACGAGCCGTTGTAGGTGAGGAGCGAGAGCAGGGCGGCGCGCGAGTAGGTCGGCGTTCGCTGTACCGCTTGAATGAGAATCTGTGCCGCGGCGTAGGCGAACGCCACGAAGGCACTGATCTGGGGAACGCTGCGGCGCAGGTCGGCGAGTTGCTGCGCGACCGAAGGCGCGCGTTCGATCGGCGGCATCGTGGTGAATACCAGAGCCGGGCCGAGCGCCTTCGCATCGTTCGTAAGCGTCTGCGACGCATAGAAACCCTCGGCGCAGGCGAACGCGCCGGTATAGTTGCGCGCACGCATCGCCGGAGCGACAGCTCCAAGCTCGGCGGCTGTGCCGCAGAGGACGGTGAGTTGTGGGCCCTCGCCGAGAAGGTGCGCCGTTCGTGGATCGAGCGTGAGGTGGCCGTTCTCCAGCGTTGCCTCCGCTACGGGATGACGATCGGCGGCGGCTTGGTCGCGGAGTCCCCGCGCGACCGCGGTGCCGTAGCCTTTGCTCGGCGAGATCACGAGCGTTCGCGGCGGCCGCGGCACCCGCAGCAGGATCTGCGCCATCAGTTGTCCCTGCACGTCGTCGCGTGCGGGGAGGCGAAAAATATTCCGATAGCCGCGCATCGTCAACGCATCGCCGGTGATCGTCGGAACGATGAGCGGGAGCGAGAGATTCGCGTACTGCGGAGCGGCCTGCAAGGTGACGTCCAGACTCAGGTCGCCGATGACGCCGATAATGCTCGGATCGCTTGCCGCAAGCTCCGCGTTGCCGATAGCGAGCGCGCCCTGATTTCCGTCGTCGAAACGGCGAACCGCGAAAAACTGCGTCGGCGGACCGAAGCGGTTCGCCTCATCGCAGGCCGCTTGAACGCCTGCGGCGACGGCGTTTCCAATCGAAGCGAGATCGCCGGTGAGCGGAACGCTCACGCCGATCGAATATTGTCGTGCAAAACCTCCGGGCTGCAACTGCGCGCTCGCGCGTGTCGCGGAAAGTGCGAGCGCACCTGCCGCACTGACCAGAAATCGCCGACGACGCATCGCTTTACGCGTGCAACCCGAAGCCGAGGGCGACAGTAATAAGGAAAATGACCGAGTACGCCATATTCGCCGAAAACATGCGTTCATTGAGGAGAAAAATATTGTCGTTGGTACGTACCAACAAAAGTTCGTAGACGATTAACGCCACCGTAATGGCGAGCCCCGCGAGATACCACGCGCCGGAGAGGCCGCCGACGCGGCCGGCGATTGCAAGCAACGCGAACATGCCGATGTGCATGGCGATTGCCATCGGGCGCGCGCTTTTTTCGCCGAATCGCACCGGCATCGAGTTCACACCGTTTTCGCGATCGGTGGGCAGATCCATCAACGCGTAGGGGATATCGAAACCCGCGACCCAGAGTGTTACTGCGGCAAAGAGCGCGAGCCCGGTTGCATCGACGCGCCCCGTGATCCCGATATATGCACCGAGCGGCGCGAGTCCGTCGACGGCACCGAGGACCAGGTGCACCATCCAGGTGAAGCGTTTGCCGAGCGGATAGAGGAGGACGCCGGCCGCCGCGATCGGCAACAGTTTGACGCAGAGCGGATTGAGTTGCCATGCGGCAAGGAGCAGCAGCGCTAGGCCCGCGACGACTGCGACGAGCATGACGCCGGGAGCGAGTTCGCCGGTCGCTACCGCGCGCCGTGCGGTGCGCGGCGTGCGAGCGTCGATATCGCGGTCGAAGAAACGGTTCGCGGCCATCGCCGCCGTTCGGGCACCGAGCACCGCCAGCGTGATCCACACGAGCGCTGCCGCATGCGGCAGCCCGCGCGCGGCAAATAAGGCCCCGACGTACGCGAAAGGCAGCGCGAAAAGCGTGTGTTCGATGCGGATCTCGCGAAGGAAGAGTGAGGCGGCGCGCACTTACTTGCCCTCCGGTGCGTGCGCGGAATGGAGAAGGCGTGCAAGCGCATCGAGCCCCTGTCCACTCCACGTATCGGGGTGCAGATGCTTTTCAACGCGGTCGAGCCCGTATTCACGCCAGCGCTCGCCGACGCGCTTGCGCACCGATGCCGTGCTGGCAATATCGGGCGGCCACTCGCGCATATATCCTTCGCTTGCATTTTTACGAGTTGCATCGACACCGAGTTTCACGCCGTAAGCAACGTTGTA